>NZ_JBNPMC010000099.1:0-205 GCF_050313795.1 Bariatricus sp. SGI.154 | reverse complement strand
ACTTCATGAATATAAATCCGTTCCACTCCCAATCTGTTACCCATCCAACACGTCTCCCACGCATCCCTGCCAGGAATCCTCCTGGTGGAGAAAACTCTGAGATTTCGGAAATGTCAGGTGAAGCAGCAGAAGATGGCTGGCTCTGAGAGCGTCAAGTAAGTGTTACAAGGCGTTAGCGTGAGAATCCTCGTAGATTGGCATGAGG
>NZ_JBNPMC010000098.1:0-214 GCF_050313795.1 Bariatricus sp. SGI.154 | reverse complement strand
AGTTTAGCCGCTTAATAATGATATCTTACCCTGAATCATAAAATTTTTCAAGGCATAGTACCCACTATGTCCAACGTTTATGTCCTTTTTTCTCAAATTTCTTTTCCTGCACGATATTCAGTTGTCAATTTTCAATTTGAGTCACTTTTTCTGTACGATATTCAGTCACCTATTTTCAATTTGAATCTTATTCATCAAGATTCCGAGAAGTTAT
>NZ_JBNPMC010000097.1:0-222 GCF_050313795.1 Bariatricus sp. SGI.154 | reverse complement strand
AAACACCGTTCGACACGCACTCCTGCCAGGAATCCTCCCAGTTCATGAAGAGTCACACATAAGAATGTCAGGCAGAGAGGGGCAGTATGGGCGTTCATATCACATATATTCTTCAAGAACAAAATTCACCCTTCTTTTCAAATCCCCAATATACAATGCCTGCTGCTTTTTCAGATATCCCTTAACAAATGGTTTCATCAATACTTTCTTTGCGACAACATT
>NZ_JBNPMC010000096.1:0-265 GCF_050313795.1 Bariatricus sp. SGI.154 | reverse complement strand
TCCTTCTTTTGTATATTCTACAAACTGTTTATCATTCAGAATCTCTATTTTGCTTATATCGCTGCGCCATGCGTAGTCATCCAGAGAAGTGACAATATCCCATTGCATATAAAGTCTGTAAGATATTCTATCTATGCTCCGTAACGGGCGGCGAGTTTGTGGAAAATATCGAAACCGTGGAATCAGCATATTTCCCGGAGAATGCGCTTCCGAAACTGGCAGAAGAAAAATGTACGGAAGAACAGATCAAAATACTACAACCAGT
>NZ_JBNPMC010000095.1:0-271 GCF_050313795.1 Bariatricus sp. SGI.154 | reverse complement strand
CTAAAAATCTCTTGACAAATCTCAAAAAATTTGCGGCGAAGCCCCTTGTTTAAAGGAGGTATCGTAAATGAACATATTCGCAAATCAACTTAAAAATTGTATTTTTGATATTATCTCGGAAATGGAAAAGCATATAGATGCGTTCCTTTTTTCTGATCCACATGCTTTCTGCAGAAAACGTAAATGGGACTTTGCTACCATGATAAGATTCCTCTTATCTTTTGGAAGCAACAGCCTTGGCCTGGAAATCGGAGAGTTTTTCAACTATAAA
>NZ_JBNPMC010000094.1:0-271 GCF_050313795.1 Bariatricus sp. SGI.154 | reverse complement strand
TCTAAAAAAAGTTAGTAAAGATGGGCTTATAGCTCAGCCGGTTAGAGCGCACGCCTGATAAGCGTGAGGTCGGTGGTTCGAGTCCACTTAAGCCCACTTATTAATAAAAAGTTTGGCTGAGGAGGCAAGGTCCACTTAAGCCCACTTAATTAATGACTAACTAATAATGACCAAATGGGGGATTAGCTCAGTTGGGAGAGCGCCTGCCTTGCAAGCAGGAGGTCACGAGTTCGAATCTCGTATTCTCCACTGTGCCCTACATTGCACCTCA
>NZ_JBNPMC010000093.1:0-291 GCF_050313795.1 Bariatricus sp. SGI.154 | reverse complement strand
ACAACAAAGAACCTTGATAATTAAACAATAGACAACAACCCTGAAGATTTCTTTAAGAGAAAAATTCAGAACGAGACATTTAAAATGTCGGACCTTAAAACAGTAAAAGGGATAAGAAAGCTAGTAGTTTTCTTGAACTGGATTAACGAAATGAAGTTCCATCGGCGAAGCCGAGGAACGATTGATTTGCTAAGCAT
This sequence comes from Bariatricus sp. SGI.154, assembly GCF_050313795.1. Classification (NCBI taxonomy): domain Bacteria; kingdom Bacillati; phylum Bacillota; class Clostridia; order Lachnospirales; family Lachnospiraceae; genus Bariatricus; species Bariatricus sp. SGI.154. The sequence goes on along the minus strand of NZ_JBNPMC010000093.1, from coordinate 94 downwards.
CGGAGATGCAAAGCAAATCATATCAACGAGAGTTTGATCCTGGCTCAGGATGAACGCTGGCGGCGTGCTTAACACATGCAAGTCGAGCGAAGCA
>NZ_JBNPMC010000092.1:0-295 GCF_050313795.1 Bariatricus sp. SGI.154 | reverse complement strand
CTGCCTCCCGTAGGAGTCTGGGCCGTGTCTCAGTCCCAATGTGGCCGGTCACCCTCTCAGGTCGGCTACTGATCGTTGGCTTGGTAGGCCGTTACCCCACCAACTACCTAATCAGACGCGGGTCCATCTCATACCACCGGAGTTTTTACCACTGTACCATGCGGTACTGTGGTCTTATGCGGTATTAGCAGTCATTTCTAACTGTTATCCCCCTGTATGAGGCAGGTTACCCACGCGTTACTCACCCGTCCGCCGCTCAGTCAAATCACTCCTCATCCGAAGAATCGAAGTAAAG
>NZ_JBNPMC010000091.1:0-295 GCF_050313795.1 Bariatricus sp. SGI.154 | reverse complement strand
TTCTGCTCTGATTCTTCGGATGAAGAGCAGTCTGACTTAGCGGCGGACGGGTGAGTAACGCGTGGGCAACCTGCCTCATACAGGGGGATAACAGTTAGAAATGACTGCTAATACCGCATAAGGCCACGGTGCCGCATGGCACAGTGGCAAAAACTCCGGTGGTATGAGATGGGCCCGCGTCTGATTAGGTAGTTGGCGGGGTAACGGCCCACCAAGCCGACGATCAGTAGCCGACCTGAGAGGGCGACCGGCCACATTGGGACTGAGACACGGCCCAGACTCCTACGGGAGGCAG
>NZ_JBNPMC010000090.1:0-296 GCF_050313795.1 Bariatricus sp. SGI.154 | reverse complement strand
GGAGGACAAAAAAATCTGCTTTCCAGGCTTTTTTATATTGTTCTGATAAATGTAAAATGCACGTTGTTCCTTCGGCAGAATCAACGTGCATTTTACATCGTACTCATTAGTGCAAGCAGGAGTTTCTTCTGCTCGTCTGTCAATGTACTCCATCGCGCAAATAGAATGCGCTGTTCTTCAGTCAGCTCAGACGGATCATTTCCCTCTGCGAAGAACTGTCCCAAAGTAATACCAAACGCTCTGCAAACCGCTTCTAAGGTCGGCAGCGTAGGTGCGTTGTTTCTGTTGAACATATT
>NZ_JBNPMC010000089.1:0-303 GCF_050313795.1 Bariatricus sp. SGI.154 | reverse complement strand
CGAGGTGCAATGTAGGGCACATCTTTGACTGATGTTATCAGTCATTAAAAAACTGAATCCTGGATTCAATCCTTTAATCACTGGTAAAACCAGCTATCCTAACAGCACTGCCCTGCTGGCTGGGTTGGCGTTGATAAGTTGTTGCTCATCCTTGCCCGTATCTATATTCAAATCTCCCGAACTCCTGCGGCGGTTCCGCATTTGCTCTTTCAACTTTGAATGTTCGCTTCACTTTCGTTCAGCGAACGACCTAAAAAACTAAATTCAGCCATCCTTTGGATGTCTTCATTAATTTTTTTATGG
>NZ_JBNPMC010000088.1:0-447 GCF_050313795.1 Bariatricus sp. SGI.154 | reverse complement strand
GACCATCTCCATTATCGTCTTTCATCAGGTTCGAATATACATTTGCCACATAGAAAAGGTCACGCAAAGGGATATTCGGATTCTTCGTGGACTGGTGCTCATACAAGGTCAGCTTATCATATAGCACGAAGGATAGGATTAATAAATCATCTATAACTTACACATCTAGCCTACTCTATCCCATACTCCTTCATCAGTTCCTCCTGATATTCCACATCCTTAATCGCACGCTTCAAATCCTCCATACGATCATCTGCCATAAGGCAGCCATTCAGAGTATTCACTCGCTTTTTTTCTTCTTCTCTACCTTCCTCTCTGCCCTCTTCTCTTCCTTCCTCTCTACCTTCTTCTCTGCCTTCTTCTCTTCCCTTCATCCATGCCTCGTCTCTCTCCTGCTGCAGATGCCGCTCCTCATTATACTCAAATATACTCACACTGATTACCTCG
>NZ_JBNPMC010000087.1:0-448 GCF_050313795.1 Bariatricus sp. SGI.154 | reverse complement strand
GCTGGTTGTAGTATTTTAATCTGTTCTTCCGTACATTTTTCTTCTGCCAGTTTCGGAAGCGCATTCTCCGGGAAATATGCTGATTCTACGGTTTCGATATTTTCCACAAACTCGCCGCCCGTTACGGAGCATAGATAGAATATCTTACAGACTTTATATGCATAGACAGGCTGGTTATGTTTCTCTCTGTCCTGGACTGCGATTACCATATCGACAGAGACATCAAGACCAGCCATTCACTTGTTATTTACCACAATTTACAAATCAACGACTGAAGATATAGGAGGATTTCATTATGGCAGTTTCAAATATAAAAGCAGTTTTTCCATGCAGCGTACAAAAAGTATGGGATATTGTCACTTCTCTGGATGACTACACATGGCGCAGCGATATAAGCAAAATAGAGATTCTGAATGATAAACAGTTTGTAGAATACACAAAAGAAGGG
>NZ_JBNPMC010000086.1:0-804 GCF_050313795.1 Bariatricus sp. SGI.154 | reverse complement strand
GCAGACCAGATAATAAGCCGCAAGGCTTTCCGAGTCAGAAAAAGGAATATGGATTCGGTTATTGTGCCTGGATTCCATAGTCTTCAAAGTAATATCACTGGCGAAAGACGGAAGATCAGAAAAGCGAGCCAGTTCACCCACTGCCTCCATATCCTCTTGCTTAAAGAACTTCGCATGCGGCATCTTCTCACGAACGATATCCTCCCAGAATCCTACATGTGCATACATAATGAAATTCTGTCCATCCATGTCGGCAAAAGATACTTTCTGATAGGAAGCGGCAGGATGAAAGGGCGTGACTGAAAGATAGAGCTGCTCTGTACAGTATTTTTTGCAGTATATATCTTCATGTTCCAGAGGTTTAGAGAGAATGATTATATTATATTCAGAATTTCTTAATCCCTTTATTAAATTATCTTCCGTATCTATCGCAGAAGAAACGGTCATATCAGAAAAACTTCCGGCTGCTTTCGGAAGAAGAACCATAAGCGGACCGGGAGCGCAGCTGCCAATCGTCAGCGTATGCTGGCTCCGGTCGAATGCACGGATATGACGTTCCATCTCTGATTCCATATCCAGTATGCGTCTCGCATATTCGGCGGCAAGTTTTCCGGTTTCATTCAATATAATACGGTTCTTCTGTCTCTCGAATAAAGTCACATTCAGAGTCCCTTCCAACTTCTGCATAGAGCGGGAAAGTGAAGGCTGTGCAATGTTCAGATGTTCTGCTGCGGCAGATAATGTGCCATATTCATTGAAAGCCAGCAGATGTTCCAAGAGATATATTTCAATCATAAGAGATAC
>NZ_JBNPMC010000085.1:0-982 GCF_050313795.1 Bariatricus sp. SGI.154 | reverse complement strand
TTTTCCGACACCATCAAGACAGGTTACGAATGCATCTCCGCCGGATTCATGGGTGCTGATCTCTTCACCAGCCCAGAAAGCAAACAGTGTGACACTGAGGGCAGAATTCTGTGCAAGAGTCTTGCTGACAACCTGCCCTTCTTGATAGGATACCTCGTCTTTCAGTTTCAAAACTTCTGCTTTTTTAATGTTTTTCATTAGAGTAGACATCATTTTCTCCTTATAAATGTTCTGTTTTTCTTATGATACCACAAAATATGAAAGATATAATGAAATATCATATTTTTTAGACAAAAATAAAATGCGTATTTTTGCCGGTTAGATTGAAACATTTGGAGAGGCGAGAAGGAATCTGTGTCAGATACACTGCAGCAGATGCTCCATCTTGCGTACTCCCGCTTTTTGCGAGGTAATGATAGCATGAAGAATGGGAACTAATTCCGGGCAGATCGGGAAGCGCAGGGCGTTCTCGGACATCCGTATGGCTCCCTTGTGATGGGGAATCATTTCACGCATAAAATTGGCATTGATATTATTCGTTGAGACTGCACGCTCCATATCGGAGAACATCGTCTGAGTAATCTGATCAAAACACTGTAGGTAGAGGCAGAGTTCCTGGTCGGTATTAAAAAGTCTGCTGCATCGCTTCAGTGCTTCGGTCATATCTTCAATGCTCTTCGTCTGTGAAGTGATGATGTTAGTGGCGATATTCTGCAATGGAATGCAGGTTGTGTATTGCAGAAGGTTCTCGGACATCTGGATCGCCGCCATATGGTGAGGAATCATCTGCACGATGAAATTGTGAGAGATGCTGTCTGTCAGTTCGGCATTGGTCATGCCACAGATCATATCATCAAGTGTATCATAGAAACAGGAAAGGTAAGACTGGGTTACGTTACTTAATTTTCTTTGAAAGGTCATAGTAAAAACCTCTTTTTAGTCTAATCTATGTAAAAGCAAGAAAATGGTGTATTGGCTGATC
>NZ_JBNPMC010000083.1:0-1257 GCF_050313795.1 Bariatricus sp. SGI.154 | reverse complement strand
GAAGGATTCCCTACCGTATCTTCTTTTGTGCAGCAGAGAAAAAAATTGCGTTTTTCTGCTCTCGAATTCCTGTTCCATCAATTCAATGACCGGGTCAGATCGGAACTGCGATTATTTAAAAATTACCGGCTGCTTGCGATTGATGGCAGCAACCTGTCTATTCCATATAATCCAGAGGAAAACAATTGTAATGAAGAAAAGCAGGTTTCCACCATGCATTTAGATGGCCTTTTTGATGTGATGAACAAAATATTTGTAGATGTAATCGTAGAAACAGGGTCTCAAAAAGACGAAACGGGAACGGGATGTAAGCTGGTCGACAGAATAAAGGATACTTATCCAGTGATTGTGATTGCTGACCGGAATTATGAGAATTACAACTTTTTTGCGCATGTAGAAGAAAATCTGTACGATTATGTTGTCCGGATAAAAGACAGGAACAGCACAGGAATCCTGTCCGGAATGAAACTGCCTGACCAGGAAGAGTTTGACATTACACGACGTGTGTTTATTACCCGTCAGCACAGCCTGTCAACCAAGCTCATGGCAGAAAAATACAAATATATCAGCCAGAAAAAAAGATTTGATTTTTCTGGAACAGATGAAGATTCCGGATATGAGATGACGATAAGGCTCGTTCGATTCCAGCTTACAGAAGATACCTATGAATGTCTGGCGACCAGCCTTCCCGAAGATCTGTTTTCGATAGAAGATTTAAAAGAGATTTATCGACGCCGTTGGGGGATTGAAACAGGTTTCCGAGAACTGAAATATGTTTTGGGAATCATTGCATTTCATTCAAAACAGGAAAACTCCATCTTACAGGAAGTCTTTGCAAGAGTGGTGATGTATAATTTTAGTATGCTAATAGCAAACAGGGTGGAACCAAAAGAAAAAGACCTGAAGTATAAGCTTCAAGTCAACTATACACAGGCGGTTCGGATCAGCCAAAATTTTTTCAGGCATCTGGATTCCGAAGTGTTATACGATATTGAAAAAACAATACAACGGTTCTTATTACCGGTAAGACCCAATCGCAAAAATCAACGTACAACACCCGGAAAAGATGCAGTTCCATTCAATTATAGATTAGCATAATTTTAAAATAATACAAGAGTTTTTACTCCTTCTTTGGAGAGAAGGAGCATTCAGCATGTGCAAATCTACAAGAACGGCAAACCGGGCATACAACTTCGGTACGCCCGGTTAAAAAAGACCGGCTTAAGCAATGTTTTGATACTTAACTTAATGACATTG
>NZ_JBNPMC010000082.1:0-1422 GCF_050313795.1 Bariatricus sp. SGI.154 | reverse complement strand
TAAAGTGACCCACTTTGTCAAGACAGTTTTTTATTAAATTTATCGTTAGGTACTAAACATATGTTCCTGGATATATTTGGAATATACTATCCCTTTCTTTCCTTGGTTATAAGAAACTTGGGGATAATCAATGTGTCAAGGACTTGCCGCAGTGCGGTGTGTATACATCCTTGATACATTGATTATTCTCAAGTAAAATCATGAGCGGAAAGAACGGTCTTTCCCTTCATGATAAATCTGGCTGGGAGTTTTATACCCCAGACTTTGATGTGGGCGTTCATTGTTATAAAACTCCATATATTCTCGGATCCCTTTTCGTGCTTCCCGGGGATAACTGTAATCTTTTAGATAAATATCCTCATATTTCAGACTTCGCCAAAATCGTTCTATGAAGATATTGTCATATGCGCGTCCACGGTGATCCATACTGATTTTGGAACCTGCCTCCAGAAAGAGTTCTGTATATTTGGGGCTGGTAAAATGGCTTCCCTGATCGCTGTTCATGATTTCAGGTACAGAGCCGCCAAGTGCCTTTTGGCAGGTATCCAGAACAAATTTGATTTCCAGAGTGTCATCTATCTCCCATGCCAGGACATACCGGGAATACCAGTCTATAATGGCAGTGAGATACAGCCAGCTCTTCTGTATCGGAATATAAGTAATATCAATACTCCAAACATGATCCGGAAAGGCAGCCTGTATCCCATTGAGAAGATAGGGATATACTTTATTGGCAGGGTTCGCTTTACTGGTGTTTTGCCTGGGGTAAACGGCTTGTATCCCCATTTCCTGCATTCTGGAAAGCACTGTTTTTTTATCTACATGAAAACCATAATAACTGTCCAGCCATGCTGTGATACGGCGATATCCAAATTCAGGATGCTTTGTGTAGGTTATATCAATCAGGCGGTTAAGCTGCAGATCCCATTCAGAAGAAGGGCGCGGCTTATAATACAGGGAAGTGCGGTTCAGACTCAACATTTCAGCCTGGGTAGATATTGAAAAAACAGGGTCAGTAAAATCAACCATGGAGATTCTTTCATCTCGATGGAAATTAGATTCCAGATTTTTTTTTCATCCACTCGTACTGAGCAGTAAGTTTTCCAATTTGTGTATATAGTTCTTCGATTTGTGCTTCATACTGCTTAGCCTGCTTACGCATTTTAGCATTTTCATTTTCAAAAAGCACATGTAAATTGTTGGAAGCTTCTGTTTTCCAGCGAGTAAGCATATTAGGATGAACGTTATTTTCTGATGCAATTTCATTGAGCAGGCGTTCTCCCCTGAAGACTTCCATGACAAGTTTTGCCTTAAATTCGGGCGAATAAGTTTTTCGCATAATGTCACTCTCCTTTAAAATTAGTATGTGTGACCTAACGAAAAACTATTTAAAATTTTGTCTTAAATCATAGGACCATTATA
>NZ_JBNPMC010000081.1:0-1491 GCF_050313795.1 Bariatricus sp. SGI.154 | reverse complement strand
ATATCTTCTCGGAATCTTCAGCCCTTATTTTATAAGGCTTCCAGACTCCATCTTTCAAAAATCACCCACTTTTTTTCAAAAAACCCTTGACAAATCCCTCAAAAAATGCGGCGCTTCGCGCCCTTGATCAAAAGTATATTTTTTGATTGGAGGCGATTTTTGATGTTACCTTGTAATCCCGGCGGCCATGCCGCCTATCAGGATACTTTCGTATCCGATTTCTTGAAATTTTATCCTGATCCCTTTGTCCTTTCCAAAGATACTTGGGATTATATCGTTCAGTTCTGGTATCTTGACCTGTCACTGACCGATTCTGTCATGCAGGAGTGTTACTCTGTTTTCGGTCCGGAACCAAGACTTCCTTCCTGTATGCTGCGTTCTTATCTGCTCGCTTTAAAGCTAAAAGTGACTTCTATTACTGTATGGTGCCGTATGCTCCGTGAAACGCCCTTGTATGCCATACTCAGCGGGTTCTCTTTTGGCGATACTCCCGGTATTGGCACTTTTTATGATTTCTTCACCCGCATTTGGCAAGGCGATTCCAATCATCTTTCTCCGAAAGACCGTTTTCCTAAGATGAAACCACCTAAAGGAAAAAAGAAAGGCGACAAGACTCCTTGTGATTCTTCCAGTGTGGCTTCCAGACTTCTTCCGTTGCTGGAACGATGGAACTTAAAACCTCAAAATCCTTTTTGGTTGATTTTTAAACTATATCATCAACAGTTTCTTAACAAATCCGTAGAACGCGGACTGATCAATCCGGCACATCTTTCCCTTGCCGGTGACGGTACCCCTGTCCGTACTGCTGCAAGACAGCGCAAAAAGAGACTCTGTAACTGTTTGGAAGAAGGCTGCCGCACCTGTAACTGCAAACGCCTTTACTCCCAGCCGGATTGCAACTGGGGATGGGATTCTCACCGGGAATGTTACTTCTTCGGTTACCACCTTTACATGTATGTGGCTTCCGATTCCCATAGTGACCTTCCTGTTTTCCCTCTTTTAGAACGGGCTTCCAGACATGATATGCTTTCTTTTCTGCATTCTTTTTTCACCATGAAAGCATATCTGCCGGAGTTTCACATTGAAAAACTCCTCCTGGATTCCGCCCATGATGCTTATCCTGTCTACGAATACTGTAAACGGGAGAAGATCACTCCTTTTATTGACTTGAATCCCGGACACACAGGTCATTTCACCTATAAAGATGATTTCACCATTGATGCTGACGGTGTACCCATCTGCAAAATGGGCTTACGTATGCACAAAGATGGCTATGAAGCAGCAAAACACCGGGCGAAATACCGTTGCCCAAAAGCAAACCGCAAACAAGGCTGTTTCTGCGAACATCCCTGTTCTCCCGCCAAATATGGCAGAACAGTGCATATTTTCACCAGCGATAATCCAAGATTGTTTAACATACCGCCAAGAGACAGTAACGCATGGAAAAAGGAATATAACGGAAGGACTTCCGTGGAACGCTCCAACAAACGC
>NZ_JBNPMC010000080.1:0-1491 GCF_050313795.1 Bariatricus sp. SGI.154 | reverse complement strand
ACGCTTGTTGGAGCGCTCCACGGAAGTTCTTCCATCGTATTCCTTTTTCCATGCTTTGCTGTCTCTTGGCGGTATGTTGAACAATCTTGGATTGTCATCGGTGAAAATATGTACCGTTCTGCCATATTTGGCAGGAGAACAGGGATGTTCGCAGAAACAGCCTTGTTTGCGGTTTGCCTTTGGACATCGGTATTTCGCCCGGTGTTTTGCAGCTTCATATCCATCCTTATGCATGCGTAAGCCCATTTTGCAAATAGGAACACCGTCATCATCAATGGTGAAATCATCTTTATAAGTGAAATGTCCGGTATGTCCTGGGTTCAGGTCAATAAAAGGAGTGATCTTTTCCCGTTTGCAGTATTCGTAGACAGGATAGGCATCGTGTGCGGAATCCAGAAGGAGCTTTTCAATGTGAAACTCAGGGAGATAGGCTTTCATAGTGAAAAAGGAGTGCAGGAAAGAAAGCATATCATGCCTGGAAGCCCGTTCCAAAAGCGGAAAAACAGGAAGGTCACTATGGGAATCAGAGGCTACATACATGTAGAGGTGGTAACCGAAGAAATAACATTCCCTGTGAGAATCCCAGCCCCAGTTGCAGTCCGGTTGAGAGTAGTGGCGTTTACAGTTACAGGAAGAACAGCCATTCTCCCTGCAGTCACAGATCCGCTTTTTCCGCTGCTGTGCAGCAGTACGGACAGGAGTCCCGTCCCCGGCAAGGGAAAGATGAGCCGGATCAATCAGCCCGTGTTCTACGGATTTGCTGAGGAACTGCTGATTGTATAGTTTGAAAATCAGCCAAAAGGGATTTTCCGGTTTAAAATTCCATCGTTCCAATAAAGGAAGAAGCCTGGAAGCGATACTGGAGGAATCACAAGGAGTCTTATCGCCCTTCTTTTTCCCTTTAGGAGGCTTCATTTTAGGAAAGCGGTCTTTGGGGGAAAGGTTGTTGGAAGCATCTTTCCAAAGGCGGGTAAAAAAGTCATAAAAAGTACCAACACCGGGAGTATCACCGACAGAAAAACCACTGAGAATAGCGTATAAAGGTGTTTCGCGCAGCATACGGCACCAGACGGTAATGGAAGTCACCTTTAGCTTCAAAGCAAGCAGATAAGACCGGAGCATACAGGAAGGAAGCCTTGGCTGCGGACCGAAAACAGAATAACATTCCTGCATGAGAGAATCAGTCAAAGACAGGTCGAGATACCAGAACTGAATGATATAATCCCAGGTATCTTTTGGAAGGATAAGGGGATTTGGATAGTATTTTAGGAATTCGGATACGAAAGTATCCTGATAGGCGGTATGACCGCCGGGATTACAAGGTAACATCAAAAATCGCCTCCAATCAAAAAATGTACTTTTGATCAAGGGCGCGAAGCGCCGCATTTTTTGAAAGGTTTGTCAAGAGTTTTTGACGAAAAAGTGGGTGATTTTTGAAAAATGGAGTCTGGAAGCCCTATGAAATAAGGGCTGAAGATTCCGAGAAGATAT
>NZ_JBNPMC010000079.1:0-1515 GCF_050313795.1 Bariatricus sp. SGI.154 | reverse complement strand
ACAGGAATTTCAAATCGGATTTTCTAATGTTAGAATTAGGAAGATTAATTTTACTTATGACATATGTAGGGATATAATAATGCCAGATTAGAAAACATTGAAAAGCGATACGGTTATATTGCTATTTCTATAAGGAGGAAATATAACAGATGATGAAAAAAAGAACGCTTCCCCTGATGATTATTGCGGCATGCCTGCTGTTCGGACTTTCCCTAGGTGTTCGTATGAATTATGGTATTATATTGAATGCTTTTGCTGATCATGCAGGTCTGATGTATTCTAAGATCAGTCTGGTTGTTGCAATTGGAGAGTTGGTATATGGATTTACACAGCCAGCTTTTGGCGTATTGGCATTGAAAAAATCCAATGGATTTGTGTTGAAGGTAGGACTGATTTTACTTGCAGGCGGTTTTATCCTATCTGCTTTTTCCAGATCAGCGCTGCTGCTTACTCTGACACTTGGAGTCCTGGTTTCGTCTGGTACCGGGGCCCTTTGCTTCGGGATGATCATGGGAACCATCTCTCCATTCGTAGGAAAGAGTAAAGCGGCTGCAGTCTCAGGGATTGTAAATGCCAGCAGTGGGATTGGCAGTTCTGTCATGTCTCCGGTGGTTGAAAATCTGATATCGGGGCTGGGAATTACCAAAGCGATGCTGATACTCAGTTTGCTGGCTTTGATCTTCCTGCCGATTGCATTTTGGCTGTCAGGCATGGGGCGGCATCATGATGTTGAGGAAAGCGATCGTGGTGAGATACATAATGTGTCAGTAACAGAGCGGCTGAAAGAGGCTGTGTCCAGCCGGACATACCGGTATCTGATGATTGGATTTGGCACTTGAGGATTCCATATGTCATTGATTCAAAATCATCTGTATTCGCAGATTGTATCATATGGAATTGATAAGTCAACAGCCGCTTTTGCGTATACGACATTTGGGATAGGAACGATGTTGGGGGCACTTGCCTGTGGATTCATATGTCTTAAGATTCCAATCAAGAATGTGCTGGGTTCTATCTATGGATTAAGGGTTCTTCTGATTGCGGTATTTCTTTTCTTATTGCCTAAGAATGTGGTGACGGTAGTATTCTTTGCGGTTGCGATGGGACTTACAGGAGATGCAACAGTGACTCCTACTTCAGAGATTATCAGCCGGAAGTTCGGGGCGGAAAGTATGGGATTACTATTCGGCTTTACCTTTATCTGCCATCAGACAGGCAGTTTTATCAGTACGTGGCTGGCAGGATATCTTTACCAGATCACGGGCAGGTATGAGATGATCTGGATGATGAATCTTGGGTTATGTGCATTGGCTTCGGTTGCCAGTTATCGGATTCGGATTGTGGATTATGAATTAGAAGCATAACGAAGAACAACTTATCAGAAACTTACTTTGGTGATTCATCAAGTACTTCGTGGACGACCTTGGACACTTCTTTCATTCTTTTCTCCTGGAATTCCGGATAGTCCCGGAACCACTTCATATTCAGCGGGGAAGGATGCGGCAGTACAAACGC
>NZ_JBNPMC010000078.1:0-1589 GCF_050313795.1 Bariatricus sp. SGI.154 | reverse complement strand
ACTCAAACTTCCCACACCAATAAGGTGTGTTGAACCTTGAAAATTCAATATTTTAGCCAATAAAAAAAGGCATAAATAACACTCTTTTGATATAATGGAGTTGTCGAGAAACCATTCTAACAAGGAGGATTTATGCCATGTCCATTATATCACAGGATAATACAAACGAGGTAGCTATTTTAGATTGTGTTCAGAGATTTTTTTTGTCTCACAAAGTAGGAACCCTTTTAAAAAAGTGTAATGGAACCAAAGAAAAAGGTGTCCCTGCTATTTCGCTTTTGAAATATAAACTCAGCAATGTATTTATTGGCAGAAGCATGTATATGCAGCAGAGAACCGGAACATTCAAAGAAGACTTTTGCAAAAATACCTTCTATCGTTTCCTAAATTCCACGAAAACCAATTGGCTTCGCTTTACTTCTTCTCTGGCATCCGGGATCATCAATGATGAGATCAAAAATCTTACTGATGAAAAGCGTGCCAACGTTTTCATTGTCGACGATACTCTCTTTAATCGCACCAGCTGCAAGAAGACTGAACTCGGTTCCAGAGTCTTTGATCACGTTGGTATGAAATTCCGCAAGGGATTCCGGTTGTTGACACTTGGATGGAGTGATGGCAATACATTTATGCCTGTTAACAGCTGTCTTATCGCATCCTCCAAAGCATCAAATATCATCGGCCCGATGAAAGATTTTGACGGGAGAACTATTGCTGGCAAGCGTAGAAAACTGGCACAAACGAAAGCTCCAGAAGTTATGCTTTCCCTTCTTGATGCAGCTGTTTCCAGCGGTCTTTCTGCTGATTATGTTCTGTTTGACTGTTGGTTCGCTAATCCGGCTCAGATCACGGCTATCAAATCCAAAGGGATGGATGTGATAGCAATGATCAAGAAAAGCAGCCGCATTCAGTATCAGTATGAAGGACAGAAACAGAATATCAAACAGATCTATGCGAAAAACAAGAAGCGTCGCGGCAGATCCAAATATCTTCTTTCTGTCGATGTCATGGTTGGAAAAGAAGAGCCAATCCCGGCAAAAATCGTATGTGTCAGAAACAAGGCAAATCGTAAGGATTGGCTTGCTTTCATCTGCACAGATCCAACTCTGTCAGAAGAAGAAATCATTCGCATCTATGGAAAACGCTGGCAGGTTGAGGTGTTTTTCAAGACCTGTAAATCTACACTTAATCTCATTGGCGAATGCCACAGCCTCTCTTACGATGCACTGACGGCACATGTAGCCATTGTGTTTGCCAGATATATGCTTTTGGCATTAGAACAGCGAAAAAGTGAAGACCAACGAACCTTAGGAGAATTATTCTTTTTGCTGGCAGATGAGATGGCAGACATCACTTTCGCACGATCCCTTTGTATCCTGATGGATGCTTTGATGGCAAGTCTTCAGAAGATTCCGAAACTGAGCGAAGAACAACTTGCTGAATTTACCGCTGATTTTATATCCAGACTGCCACAATATCTGCAAAGTGCATTTGATTCGCAGGCAGATATGGCATAAATCGCTATTTTGTTAGCTGAAATATTGAATTTTCAAGGCTCGAAATCTATTTTGGGTATGGGAAGTCTTAGT
>NZ_JBNPMC010000077.1:0-1628 GCF_050313795.1 Bariatricus sp. SGI.154 | reverse complement strand
CGTTTTGCGAATGGCGCGGGCTGAACTGTTACAATTGCGTAAATCAAACAACTAAAAGGACATGGATGACCATGCCCCGTAATCTATCTCTTAATTCAATTTCACGTTCAGATAACTTCTGCCAGACAATGTCTTATTAAAGCAGATACTACATATAATAATTACTGTTCCAATCAGGAATCCCCACCAGTTGAATATTGCAGTCAATATCAAAAGTTCCAATCGCATGAACTTAAGCGCATATCCTAATTCAAAATTCGGCTGCGTATAGTTCGCTACGGATACAAATGCCATATACAGCATCACCTCTGAATTGAACCATCCGGACTGTACTGAGAATTCTCCCATAACCAGACCAGCAATTACACTAAGGGGCGTACTGAGCATACTCGGCGTATTCATTGCCGCCAGACGAAGTCCGTCAATCGCAATCTCCAGCAGCAACAATTGCCAGATCAGCGGAATATTCACAGTATCCTTCACCGCTACGAACGCAAACACTTCAGGTAGCCAGTTCAGATTCTGCATGAATAACAAGAACACCGGCGTTAAGAATACTGTCATAATCGTAATCAATCCTCTCGCAATTTTCAGATAAATATTCGTAAGCGTCGGAAAATAATAGTCATTTGCCTCTTCAATCATATCAAAGATTGAGGTCGGAAGTATCATAGCAGACGGTGAATTATCTACTAATAAGACGACTTTCCCTTCCAATAGGCAAGCCGTCGCGGTATCCGGGCGTTCCGTAAACTTGAATTTCGGGAAGGGATTGTACCATTTCCTTTTAAAGAGACATTCCGCCAGGCTCTGCTGATTCATCCGTAGTGCATCCGTCTGAATATTCTTAATCCGATTCGACACATTCTGCAACAGTTCTTGATCCACCCTGTCGCTCATATAGCAGATAGCAACATCTGTCCGCGAACTATCTCCCACTTCCACCATCTCCATTACCAGGTGCGGGTCCCGAATTCGCCTCCGCATCAGCGCTGTATTGAATACAATCGTCTCCACGAACCCATCCCGCGATCCTCGAAGCGATTTATCTTTATCCGGCTCTTCCACGCTTCTTGCCGGATACGTCCGACAGTCAATGACAATACATGCCTCATACCCATCAATGAAAAGACAGGTAGCGCCAGATAATAGATTCTTAAGAACCGCATCAAAATCTCCCAGGACATCCACCTCCACATAAGGAACACATTCCCTGGCAAAACTTGTGGCATCCACTGGCATATCCTCTTCTTTCACACCAAAGAAAGAATCCATAATCTTCAGCATACTCTCATCTTTCGTAAAACCATCTATAAAGTAAAAAGAAGCACAGCGACCTCCAATCATGATATCTCTCTGCACGATATCATAACTCTCTTTTATCGGAAGCACCTGGTTCATATAGGCAGTGTTCTCTTCCCTTGACGCTGTTATTTTCTTTACTTCCGGCTTGTTATCTGATTTTACGTCTGGCATCTTATTCCCCACCTTCTACATTATACTTATGAGATATAGAATGTCCGTAAAATTCCAAATTATACGGTACTTTCAAAAAATGGGAATTTAGTGTAGAAAATGGATTCTTGAAAAGTGTACGGTGAAGCAGAAGAAGATGGATGGCTCCGAGA
>NZ_JBNPMC010000076.1:0-1700 GCF_050313795.1 Bariatricus sp. SGI.154 | reverse complement strand
CTGTTACACGTCATTTTCTTATTACCGGTGACAATGCCGTCACGTCAAATTAAAATATCCAGGAACAGAAAATAGATCCAACAGTGTGCTGTAAAAAACGGCACGCTTTTTTCTTGTATATGATTCAGAATGCGTTATGATGAAGGGGTAACAAAGAAGAAAAAGGAGAGAACCCTCGTCCCGCCAAAGACACTGTTCCCTCCTAAGCTCCCCGCTGCGGTCAAACCGCAGCAGATCGTCCATGCTTATGATACGACTGTTCTCTGTTTTATGCAAGTTGAATGATATTAAATTTTCAGATAAGAAATGGTTTGAAAATGCTGCCGGGGCATCTTTCGCCCCAGATCAGTCCTGCCCATTCTGTTCAGCCAAGGGCTGCCTGCGTCTTTTCGGACACTATGACAGATATCTGGTGGAATGGGACGGACGGGCTCAGAAATCCAACACGGTCACTGTGCCAAGGTATATCTGTGATTCCTGCGGTCATACCCATGCAATGCTCCCATCCTGTATCATCCCGTATAAATCTTATTCCCTGCGCTTCCTTCTTATTGTCCTGCGCTCTTATTTTACCCGGTCCTGTTCTGTGGTGCAGATCTGTGACTATTATGGCATTACTATTTCCATGCTTTATCGCTGGCTGCATCTTTTTCAGCGGCAAAAAGCACTCTGGCTCGGGGTGCTGGAAAACATGTCTGCGCTGGAAGTACCGTTCATAGCCTCTGTGGATGGCGTATTTTTAAAGGATTTCTTTCTGAAGTACCGCTTCTCTTATCTGCAATCCGCTTACGTCATAGACTCGGAGATGCTGTCTCAGCAGCAGCAGCATCCGGATAGCATCACATGATACGGGAATGGAATCCCGGCCATAGCCCTGCTATGCTGTAAAAAACAGCAAAGGAGACGAGTCTATGGAAACAGAGAACACGAAAAACGAACAGATGGAGATAGCAAGAATCCGTTTCGGACTGATTGCCCCGATGGTGCAGGGGACTTTCCCGGATGAATCCATGTCTGCGTACTGCCGCAGGGTAGCCGCCTTCCCGGTAAAACTGCCGGATGGGCGCCAGGTACAATACAAGGCGAAGACGCTGACGAAATGGCTGAGCCTTTACAATCGGGGCGGGATGGATGCCCTTGTGCCTAAGACGCGCTGTGACAAGGGCGGTACCAGAGTTGATTACAGAGGAAGCTGAAACAGAAATACGGAGGCTGCGCCGGGAGTATCCCCGATTAAACGCGACGCAGATCCATGACCGGCTGGTAGAAGAAGCCATCCTGCCGGCAACCGTATCCGTCTCAAGCGTGCAGCGTTACATAAAAAGGAACCATCTGCGCGGAAATGTGGCTGCGCCGGTAAAAGACCGGAAAGCGTTTGAAGAGGCATATTTCGGAGGCATGTGGCAGGCGGACACCTGTTATCTTCCTTACCTGAAGGAAGGCGGACGATCCAGAAGGGTCTATCTTGTCATGATCCTGGATGATTATTCCCGGATGATTGTTGGCGGAAAACTCTTTTACCAGGATAACGCTGCCAACTTCCAGCAGCTTTTGCGGGAAGCTGTGGCAACCTATGGGATTCCGCACAAGCTTTATGTTGATAACGGTGCGCCATACAGCAACGAACAGCTATCCTTTATCTGCGGGTCTGTTGGGACCATCCTTCTGCATACCCCGGTAAGGGATGGTGCCAGCAAGGG
>NZ_JBNPMC010000075.1:0-1729 GCF_050313795.1 Bariatricus sp. SGI.154 | reverse complement strand
GTAACAGTTCAGCCTTTTAATTAATTTGATGGGTTTAACACCGGCTAAAATATAGCCGGTGTGCCCATAAATAACTTTCTTATATTTTCGATTATTCCCATGTCTCTTTTCTTAAGGGTTTCTATTATGCTCATAATGGAGCAGTACATTTTCTGACCGCTTTCTTTGCGGAAGCCGCCTGCCATTTTCTGCCTGTTTTTCGCTTTTCGCAAATCTCTTTCCGAAATGTTGTCGTCAAAAGGTACCGCAAAGTCATGCAGGAACAGAAGATGATTATGGCTATACTTTTCCATCCTGTTAAGCAGTGTTTTTTCCTCCTGCTTTGCGTATTTATGAGCTGTTGTTTTATTTTCTGTTTTTCCCGCCTCCAGCAGTGAAAAATATTTCTCCTCATATTCCCTTATTTTTTCAACAGGCAGCCCTGAAGCCCCCTGTTCCATAAAGTCTTTCCGTGTTCTGTTCATTTTGCACAAAAGTGTAATCATATCATCTGACCATACATTTCCAGTTTCTTCCGTGTTCTTACGCAGATAACGGATGATGTGTACATTGCATTCTGCATGATCCGTCCCAAAATGATATAATGCCGTTTCATGATCGTGAAGGAGTATTCCGGCATAATGCTTCAGAAAATCCAGTTCCTTCAGTGCCTCTATGGATTTACTATTCATTGCATGATAAACTACGGCGTCTTTTATGCTCAGATTGCGTATATAATTCTGTTTTCCATTGACGGTTACGGTTGTGGCATCTGTCGCTACAACTGCCTGATCCATCAGCAGATTTTCCAAATTTAAGATGCTTGCTTCTGAAGCCTTTGCAAAACTCTTGCAGAAACTATAGACACTTCCTTCAGACAATTCCAGTTCGCCATTGCCTGCCGCGTTCAAAAATGAAGCGATCCGGTCATTGGACATAACGCCTTCGCTGTAAAGGGAAACCGCCAATGCCTTTACATTTGTGCCATAAGTCACATCACTACGGTATTCTGAAGGAATACGGATCTTTCCATTCTCGTCTGAATAGATACGGATTTCCGTGATAACAGGTTCTGTTTTCAAATCAATAACATATTTTTTAACATAGTTCTGTCGGGAACTATCGCCGATCGTTCTGATCTCATGCCGGCATTTTCCGGATGCAATCTTTTTCTCTATTTCAGCTTTGGTAAGCGTAGTTCCTTTGTGCCCTTTCTGGCCGCCGGGCTTGCGTTGCGTTTCTTTTCTCCCGTTGAAGGTATTGGCGGGTTTGCCACCTTTTTTGTCTGTTGATGGTGGAAGTGAAGTATTGGAACTGTCATTATTGATAATGCTTTTTAAACGTGCGTTGTCTTCTTTCAACAGGAGGTTTTCTTCTTTTAATATAAGATTTTCTTTTTCAAGAACATCAATCCGGTTGTTGAGATTTTCGATTTTTCGTGTTGAATCTTTTTCTACCGTTTCCAGACGCCCCATGATTTCCATGAACTGCTGATACATTCCATTGCCATAATCACTGTTTCTACCCATGAGGCTTCTCCTTCCATCCGTTTCTGATAAACATAGTTTATCAGAAATAGAAAGAAAAGAAAAATCCGCCCAAAAAACAGTTTGTCAAAATGACGGTGCAGAAGTTTCCCATGATCAAGAATGGATGTGGAAAGTTCTTTTCATTTTCTCCACAAAAAGCTGTTTTTAGAGATTTTTAATCTCAAAATATTCCACCAAAAGCAGATAATCTGCTAAATTAC
>NZ_JBNPMC010000074.1:0-2066 GCF_050313795.1 Bariatricus sp. SGI.154 | reverse complement strand
TGTTAACTTCCAGTGATTTTTCTACCTAAAAAATTTCTCGCCCCGATTCTTTAGAACCAGGGCGATTTCTTCGTCATTTTTACTAATGGATTTTAGGCTTCCTCTGCCAGAAATTTTAAGATTTCATCGTAACTCTTTTTACTTTTCACAACCGCCGCCATGATCTCATCCCGTTTAAGTGCATCACGCTTATCCAGTAACTTTTTGAGTTCTTCTGTCGCAGAATCGTAAGCTGCCTTTGTACGGATCACATTATGCTGCGCCTTTTCTATTTTTGCCTCAAGAGCCTCCATACTGATCTGTCTTGCCATCGTTTTTCTCCTATCGTTTTAGTTCTTCGCTGATATTTGCCGCCTTATATTTAACATGATCTGCGTTAATACCAAATGCTTCCAATATAGTTTTCTGCTTAGCTGTCACGGCATGATCCAGTCTATATACATCATCCAGCTGACGCACCATTTCTATCTTTTCCAGTTCACGGATGGCTGCCGGTACAGTCATATAATTCGGCTTCTGATCCATCTTTTTAAGTGCATCCTTCAGATGTGTATAAATGCTGTTCCTTATGATCAGGGCAATGAATTCTATAAAGATTTTTGAGGCTGCTGATTCATCGGAGTATACACGCAGGCTCTTATCTCCCAGATAAGACTTGTCACCGCGGAACAGTTTCTCCGAGGCATCCCTGCTTTTGTACAGGTTTATCGCATCCTTTGCGCTCATTTTTTCAGATGTCACGATGCAGAAGTATCCGCAAAGTTTCAGTTCGCCGCTCACTACCTTCGTGTTGTCTTCCGGAAACAGAAAGGTTTCACCGTCCTTATCATAATGAAGATAGAAATACTTTTCATATGACGGCCCAAAAGTGCGCTTCTCATTTGTGTGCTTGAGCAGGAAATGCTTCATTTCCGTCAGCTGTGATTCTATTTCGCGTTTCTGGCTGCTGGCCCTGGCACTATTGTAATACAAATGAAAATACCGTTCCTTTCTATCCGTAACATACAGTTTTCGCTTGATGGTCTTTCCATAAACACCATACTCACTGATGCTGTTAGCCCATTCCTCTTCAAAAGATCCTTTATTCTCTGTGACCAGCTGGCGGACAAATGATGCCATGCCTTTAACCATGATCACAAAACTGTAGCCGCATTCATCCATGTACTCTATATTCCTTTTGCTGAAATATCCTCTGTCCAGGATAAATCCCACTTTTTTATAACCATACGCTTTTGCTTTGTCCAACATGAACTGAAGCTGGGACACATCATTAATGCTTCCCGGATACTGCTCATAAAACAAAGGTTCCCTGTTGTTGGTATCATAAGCAATGGAGTAATTAAATACCGGAAGTCTTTTGTCATCCTTGGCATTACCGAACTCAGCCATCTCTATGTCGCCAGCCTGACAGTTCTTATTTGTGGAATCATAGGAAATATAAATCTTCTGGCGGTGATCACGTTTCGAATTCCACTCATTCAAAAAATTGGTGCTTTGTTCAACTGTAAGGGACTTCAAAAAAGCTGAGATCTTTGAATCACTGTATATTTTCATGCCATCTGTAAAAAGCGGATGGTTATACGCATAGTCAGGATAATACTGTGCTGCATTGTTTTCCGTAATAATCGAATACGATACAAGATCCAGAAAAAGCCCCAGATCTTTTGACTTGAAATACATCTCCAGGATATCGGAAATCCCCGTTTCCTTCATGAGCTGGCGGATTACAATAAAGGCTCCTATCCGAAGGCAGCTACTCCTGACGGATCGGTCTTTTTCTTCTGGCAAAACTTCATCCGGGAAGTAACGAAGGAAGTTTTCGTTAGGCTGGATCATTTCCGGATCCGTTTGGCAACGCTTACCAATGATAACCCTTTTAGGAGATGTATATTTCTTATTTGGATTGTAGGTTCTGCCTGTTTCGTAATAAACATAGGTGGTCTCACCTTTCTTCTGGTATACGATTTTACCCGGAGCATTGGGCATTTTGACGAGACAATCGAGATACATTTCCACCCTCCTTTATTTAGATATAATTATATCTAAACTTATTGTACCAGAAAGCC
>NZ_JBNPMC010000073.1:0-2564 GCF_050313795.1 Bariatricus sp. SGI.154 | reverse complement strand
TGCATAGTTCGTTCCAACGGAACGCCCATTTCGCTTTAGCGGTCTAAGGCGTTCAGTCGGAACGGTCTGTGAATATAGCAACACAGTTGCTACTGATTTATAGGTTTCATGTTCCTCATATTCTTACCGTTCATTTCAAGACGATAAGAGTTATTGAGGAGGCGGGTAAGACATGCATCTGCATATGTGTGTTCCTGAAACAAGTCATACCATGATTTCACTGGAAACTGTGAAATAACCATGGTGGATTTGTGGGGATCCCTACTTTCAAAAACCTCAAACAGGTTCCGGCATTTGTTCAGATCCAACTGCATAAGCCCAAAATCATCAATTGCCAGGAGATCATATGCCGCCAGCTGTGCAAGATATTCCCGATAGGTACCAAGTGTTTCCGCCTTGTTCAATTCGTCAATCAGATGGCTGGCACGTATGTATTTGACTGCCTTGAACTGACGAAGAGCGCTGATGCAGAGGGCATTTGCCATATAACTCTTGCCAGAACCAGTCTGGCCAGTAATCATCAGATTTCTGCCCTGGTCAATCCACTCGCATTTTGCCAATTCCTCAATGATCCTGCTATTCAGCTGGCGTTCCGGATCATAGATGGTGTCATCCAGATCGGCAGAAGGGTATTTTAAGGTAGCCTTCTTGATGAAACGGTTCAGCTTCTTAGTATAACGGAGTTCCCACTCTGCATCCACCAATCGGCAGACCTTTTCGCGGAAAGGAAGCAGATCCGCATTGGGATCTGAAAACAGTTCCTCTAGTGCTTGTGCCATGCCGGAGAACCGCATGCTTTTTAACTTGCTGCAGATTTCATAGTCTTCTGTGGAAAGGGTTATCTTATCGTTCATTACTGATAAATCTCCTTTCCCCTGAGATTTTCATGTTCTGGAAGAGCCTGCCTTGAATCACTGGAATGCAGATTGTCTGTCAGTTTGAGCAACGTCTTCTTAAAATAAGAATACCGGCAGGCGTTACTTTCCACGCAAAGCTTAGCGGCTTCTTCCACCAGAAGTTTCGGCTTGTTGGTACACATATGGAGAATGCCATTGCAGCTATTATAGGCCTGTTCCTCATGCCTTGGTGTGAGCAGGACGGTATCGACCAGCCTGGACAGATATGGGCCATAGCCTGATGCCCAACGCCTGTAATAAGCTCCGTCTTTAGAGTTTACCTCTTTATAATACTGGTGTTCTGGTTTCATATGCTCTGGTTTGGTGATGTACTTTGGAAAATCCTTGTAGGATCTCCGATGGGTACAGATCAGCTTATTGTTCCTATCGCAGATGTGGATTTCTGCCATAGTCGCTTTCAGGATTGCAGGCTGTCCGTAATACGTGTATAATACGGAATAATAGTGGTCATCAAACAACAGATGATAATTATTCGGTACACGTGCAAAATACTTATATTCACACAGTGCAAAGGAACCGTTTGCCAGCGAGCGCATCTGTGGCTTATCATACCGGAGAAAAGCCTCCAGTCGGGAAAAGGACTGTGCTTTCAGTTTTCTGTTGTTGATCTCCGCTATTTTTTCTTTTACGTCGCGGTTGATCTCTTCAAGGCTGAAATAAGTTTTCTCCTTTAAATCTTCCAGCAGATGGGTTTCCAGATACTGGACATGCTTTTCGACAGTTGCTTTTCCAGTCGGTTTGCGGGGTGGAGGCGGCAGTACGACCACCTCATAAAAGTTCTCCAAGTCCTGATAGGCACTGTTAAGGATTAGTTCATCCTTTGTATGTTTTGTAATGGCAGCACGGAGGTTATCTGGTACAAGATATTTCGGGACAGCACCATAGTATTCCAACGCATGCACAGTTCCAGAAATAAAGTTCGGAAGTTTTTCGTCTTCAAAAGCCTCTGCATAGATTAAACTGCTGACACCGACCGTCGTGACAAAGAAATGGATTTTTTTGATCTCCCCGGTAACACTGTCAATCAGAAGTTCTGGCTGATCACCAACCCAGTCAATATAGACTTTTTCGCCTGGGATTCGCTCAACGGCCATCCGGAGTTTATCGGAGCCATAGTTCTTTTCCACATATACATTGTAGTAATGGCAGAACTGCGTGAATTGATAACCGGATGGATGCTCCTGCTTGTATTTCAGCCACATGAAATATAAGTTAGCCTTGCTCCCCTCTCTCATAATGCGGTCATGGATGGCAGCATAATCAGGCATGACGGACTCATCTTTCCTACGTATGTTCTCCGGCGGATAGAAGGCCATTTCTACCTCTGTGGGTGCCATTTGTCGCAACATAGTGAGGTCTTTGCCAATTTCCTCAAAACGGGACATGATAAGTGTTACTGTGCTGTGACCTACATGATATCGGCTACAGCAGTCATTATACGATATGCCATGTTGGCGCATATCGATAATGCCAAGAATTGTAGTACAGTCTTGCATAATAAAAAACTCCTTTCTTGTATTTTGACTACAAGAAAGATTTTAACATAGACATATATGCAGACCGGTAAAGCAAGACGATCAGACCGGTAATCCAAAATTAACAGACCGGTTCATGCGAAAACGACAGACTGATAAACCGAAATTTGCA
>NZ_JBNPMC010000072.1:0-3113 GCF_050313795.1 Bariatricus sp. SGI.154 | reverse complement strand
TGTTATTGACCTCTTAAAATAGCGTAATAATGATTAGCTTGCGTGTCTCTGGATTGTTCTGTATACTGTCATCAGTTTACAGAAAGAAAAAAGTCTCAGAGCACCTTCCCTGGAAAGTCGTGTACTCTGAGACCTGGTCGCTAAAACCATGGTTATTATATCAGACTATACGTTAACCCTCAAGGGGAATTCAGGTGTTTTTTGTTGAGAGCAGTGTGACCAGCCATATATGTCCCAGATGTCAGGGGATTCTTGCCTACCGGGATTCACGCGTACGTATCCGAAGGAAAGAAGGCGGACGTAAGGAGCGTCTGATGATACGACGTTTCAGATGTAAAAACTGCCATTCCTATCATAATGAACTTCCGGATTGCCTCTCCCCGTATAAGCATTATGAAACTGAGGTTATATCAGGAGTTCTTGATGGAGTTGTCACTCCTGAAGATGCTGATTCCGAGGACTATCCGTCCATGCAGACCATGCAGCGCTGGCTCCTGTGGTTGCAGGTCAATCTGACCAACATAGAAGGCTACCTTAGAAGTGCCGGCTACAGTATCTTCAGACTTGGGGAAGGAGTCCTCTTCTCCAAAGGTTCACTGCTCGAAGCTATACGAAAAAAATATCAAAGCTGGTTGGAGATCATTCTCCGCCTGATCTATAACAGCGGGGGATTCCTGGTGCCGATCCCCTGGTAGCACTGTGCACCTACTTTGGTTCGTCTGTCACCGGCTGCTTCTGTATAGTGGTCTCAAAGGAGGTCGCTATACTATGAATACAAGCAAAAATCTTATGAAACAACAGTGGCAGGAACAGGAAGCACTCAAACGCTTTCAGCTTATATCTCCCCTTCTCAGGGAAGATATGGATGACGCAAAACGTCTGCAGCTGCGCAGGCAGATTGCACAGGAGAATAACATCTCCGTCCGCTCTCTTTATCGTTACGAGAAAGCATATGCAGAAAGCCAGTTCTCTGGACTCAAACCGGCAGACCGGCAAAAACACAGATCCCAGAGACTTCCGGACAATTTCGATTTTCTTCTGGAACAGGCAATCCAGCTCAGGAAAGAGGTCCCGGAACGGTCTGTTGCACAGATCATCTTCATTCTGGAAGCAGAAGGCTTTGTAGCACCGGGGGTATTAAAACGCCCAACCCTGGAAAGACATCTTTATAAAGCAGGGTTTGGCCGTGAACATATGCAGATGTACAGAGAAGCCCGTGAGAGTTCATCGAAACGCTTCTGCAAACCACACCGCATGATGCTGATCCAGGGAGATATCAAGTATGGTCCCAAACTTCCTATTGGAAAAAACGGTGCCAAAGTACAGACCTATCTGTCCTCGGCTATTGATGACCATTCCAGACGGCTGCTATTCTCCCGGTTCTATGATAATCAGGAAGAAGCGATCATCGAGGATACCTTTCACCAGGCGATCCTGCGTCACGGAACTTTTGATGCCTGTTACTTTGATAACGGATCACAGTATATCGCAAAGCAAATCCGTTTTTCCCTTTCCAAACTCGGCATCCGTGTCATTCATGCAAAGCCGAGAAGCGGAAAAAGCAAAGGCAAGATCGAAAAGTTCCACCAGGTCGTGGATGATTTTATCCGCGAATCGAAGCTGAAGGGTATCAAAAGCCTGGATGAATTAAACCGTCTCTGGGAGATCTTCGCAGACGAGTATTATCACAAGAAATCTCATGAAGGGATCAGTGAGTACTATGAAAGCCTTGGAGCTGCGGTCCCGGAAGAAGGGATCACACCTCTTCAGGAATGGAACCGCGACAGCCGCCCGCTCACTTTCCTGGATGTTTCAGTCGTAGCGGAAGCTTTCCTTCATCACGAAGAACGCAAAGTTGACAAAGGCGGATGTATCAGTTTCCGCGGAATAAAATACGAGACAAAACCATCACTGATTGGGCATAAAGTTGAAATTTCTTATGACCCTGCCGCGCCTGAAACGATCACGGTTTCTTATCCAGGCTATGAACCTTTTACAGCACAGCCTATAAAAATCAGCTCATACTGTGACAAACGTCCCGTATTACCGGCATCCATGCAGGAACAGAAACCGAGCACATCCCGTTTTCTTGATGCTTTAGAAAACCGCCATGCACAGACACAGCGTCAGATGGCTGACGCGATTTCATTTGCATCCTATCGGAAGGAGGCGAATGACAATGTATGAGGCATTCTTCGGTATGGAACACACACCCTTTGTCCGTGATGTTCCGCCTGAAAAGCTGTATGAATCATCTGCTTTTCGCGAGACATTAGGGCGTTTATCCTATGTGGCAGACCGCCAGATGTTTGCGGTTGTAACCGCTGATTCCGGATGTGGGAAATCAACGCTGATCCGCCGGTTTTACTCAGAGCTTCCTAAAGAGGATTACATCGTTCTTTATCTTTCAGACTCAAAGCTGACTCCAAGATGGTTTTATAAGGGGCTGCTGGATCAGCTCGGTCTGGAATCAAGGTTTTATCGGGGAGATTCCAAACGCCAGCTACAGCAGGAAATTGAAATCATCCGTGGAGTACAGCACAAGAAAGTTGTCTGTATCCTTGATGAAGCTCATCTATTGGAAAAAGAAACGCTGGAAGAATTCCGATTTCTTTTGAATTACAAATTTGATTCTGTCAGTCCCATGGCAGTAGTCCTTGTCGGGCAGACAGAACTTTGGGAAAACAAACTGAAGTTACAGCGTTACGCTGCTATTCGCCAGAGAATCGATATGTATTGTACGCTTCCACATCTGGACAGATCGGAAACAGAACAGTACATCGGAAGTCATATGGCGTATTCTGGATGTTCTCAGGAGGTTTTTACTGAAAAAGCAGTGGATGAGATCCACAAGGCATCTGCCGGAATTCCCCGTATGATCAACCGGATCTGCGAAAAGGCACTGATGTATGCCTTCCAACAGCAGAGACGTCTGGTCGATGACTATATGATCAAGTTTGTAGTAGAGCATGAAATGCTCACGGTCACAACTAAGTAAAAGTCAGCCGCCCGTTTTCGGGCGGCGAATCCACCATTATCTATGACAGGCAGTTAAGCAATCTGATGACAATTCGTGTGAGCAGTCTGGTGACAGCTCATGAAATCATTAACAC
>NZ_JBNPMC010000071.1:0-3156 GCF_050313795.1 Bariatricus sp. SGI.154 | reverse complement strand
AGAACTGCGTTCTTTCGGTCGCGTGCAGGCACGCTATAAAACAGAATAATTTCTTGCTTATGGATGCGGGCATCCAGCACAATAAAGGATTCTGTTTTGCAATGTACCTTGAAAACCGCATATAAGAAATAGAAATGATAAGATAAATATCTTAATCAAGACATCCGAGGTAATTGTTATAACAGGTAATAGTCAATTATAGTAATAATGATTACACACGATTCGAAGAAAACGAATTCAAAAAATTGACCTATAACCAACGCCAGCAACGCTATGCTGGTGTAGTCGAGTGATCGACCCGTGATCATGAGACAGTTGGTCATGCTAGAAAGAGCGTATGGTGGATGCCTTGGCACTAAGAGCCGATGAAAGACGTGATAAGCTGCGAAAAGCTTCGGGGAGGAGCAAATATCCTACGATCCGGAGATGTCTGAATGGGGAAACCCGCCTGAGCAAACCTCAGGCATCCTGACGCCAATCCATAACGTCAGGAAGGGAACCCGGCGAACTGAAACATCTAAGTAGCCGGAGGAAGAGAAAACAACAAGTGATTCCGTGAGTAGCGGCGAGCGAAAGCGGAAGAGCCCAAACCGGGATGCGTGCATCCCGGGGTTCGGACCGCGGAATTGATCCACGAGGGTTAGCAGAATGGCTTTGGGAAAGCCAGCCAGAGAGGGTGAAAGCCCCGTAAGCGAAAATCCGAGTGGCATGGCGGGATCCAGAGTAGGTCGAGACACGTGGAACCTTGACTGAAGGCGCGGGGACCACCCCGCAAGGCTAAATACTCCTTAGTGACCGATAGCGCATAGTACTGTGAAGGAACGGTGAAAAGAACCCCGGGAGGGGAGTGAAACAGAACCTGAAACCATATGTTTACAAGCTGTGGAACCACTGTATATGTGGAACCGCGTACTTTTTGTAGAACGGTCCGGCGAGTTGCGCCGGCTGGCAAGGTTAAGTCCTCAAGGGACGGAGCCGAAGGGAAACCAAGTCTTAATAGGGCCAGAGTCAGTCGGAGCAGACCCGAAACCGGGTGATCTATCCATGTCCAGGATGAAGTTGCCGTAAAAGGCAATGGAGGTCCGAACCCACATCCGTTGAAAAGGGTGGGGATGAGGTGTGGATAGGGGAGAAATTCCAATCGAACCCGGAGATAGCTGGTTCTCCTCGAAATAGCTTTAGGGCTAGCCTCATACGAGTCTTGCGGAGGTAGAGCACTGAATTTCCTAGGGGGCGTCAAAGCTTACCGAAGAATATCAAACTCCGAATGCCGCGTAGATGTTGTATGGGAGTCAGACTGCACGAGATAAGTTGGGCAGTCAAAAGGGAAAGAGCCCAGACCTGCAGCTAAGGTCCCAAAATGTGTGTTAAGTGGAAAAGGATGTGGGATTTCGAAGACAACTAGGATGTTGGCTTAGAAGCAGCCATACATTCAAAGAGTGCGTAATAGCTCACTAGTCGAGAGGTCCTGCGCCGAAAATGTCCGGGGCTGAAACACACTGCCGAAGCTCGGGAATCAACCCAGTTGATTGGTAGAGGAGCATTGTTAACGAGAGGAAGCAGTACCGAAAGGAGCTGTGGATTGTTAAGAAGAGAGAATGCCGGAATGAGTAGCGAGAGGAAGGTGGGAATCCTTCCGGCCGAATATCCAAGGTTTCCAGAGTAAAGCTGATCTGCTCTGGGTAAGTCGGGGCCTAAGGCGAGGCCGAGAGGCGTAGCCGATGGACAACAGGTTGAGATTCCTGTACCGCGATATGACAGAACTGTGGGGACACGCGTGGAGAGCATAAGCCGGGAATGGAAAGACCGGCGCAAGCGAGGCAGGAGCCGCATAGGCAAATCCGTGTGGCAATCCGAAGACGTGATGCGGACCGAACAGGAGTAGGGAAGTATGCGAGCCATGCGTCAAGAAAAGCCGCTATTGCTCATATCGCGCCCGTACCGTAAACCGACACAGGTGGATGAGGAGAGAATCCTAAGGCCGACGGGAGAAGCATTGTTAAGGAACTCGGCAAAATGACTCCGTAACTTCGGGAGAAGGAGTGCCGGCGAGAGCCGGCCGCAGAGAATTGGCCCAAGCAACTGTTTAGCAAAAACACAGGTCTATGCAAAACCGCAAGGTGAAGTATATGGGCTGACGCCTGCCCGGTGCTGGAAGGTTAAGAGGAGAGGTTAGCCGTAAGGCGAAGCCTTGAATTTAAGCCCCAGTAAACGGCGGCCGTAACTATAACGGTCCTAAGGTAGCGAAATTCCTTGTCGGGTAAGTTCCGACCCGCACGAAAGGCGTAATGATTTGGGCACTGTCTCAACAATGCACCCGGTGAAATTGAAATACCAGTGAAGATGCTGGTTACCTGCGCCAGGACGGAAAGACCCCATGGAGCTTTACTCCAGCTTGATACTGGGATTCGGTATTGCATGTACAGGATAGGTGGGAGGCAGGGAAGTGGCGACGCCAGTTGCCACAGAGCCGCTGTTGGGATACCACCCTTGCAGTATTGGATTTCTAACCATCAGCCGTGACCCGGCTGGGGGACAATGTCAGGTGGGGAGTTTGACTGGGGCGGTCGCCTCCGAAAGGGTATCGGAGGCGCTCAAAGGTTCCCTCAGAATGGTTGGAAACCATTCGGAGAGTGCAAAGGCAGAAGGGAGCTTGACTGCGACACCGACGGGTGGAGCAGGTACGAAAGTAGGACTTAGTGATCCGGTGGTATAAAGTGGGATTGCCATCGCTCAACGGATAAAAGCTACCCTGGGGATAACAGGCTTATCACTCCCAAGAGTTCACATCGACGGAGTGGTTTGGCACCTCGATGTCGGCTCATCGCATCCTGGGGCTGAAGTAGGTCCCAAGGGTTGGGCTGTTCGCCCATTAAAGCGGTACGCGAGCTGGGTTCAGAACGTCGTGAGACAGTTCGGTCCCTATCCGGCGTGGGCGTAGGATATTTGAGAGGAGCTGTCCTTAGTACGAGAGGACCGGGATGGACTGGCCGCTGGTGCATCTGTTGACCACCAAGGTCATGGCAGAGTAGCCAAGCCGGGACGGGATAAACGCTGAAGGCATCTAAGCGTGAAGCCCCCCTCAAGATGAGATATCCCTGCGCAAGCAGTAAGACCCCTTGAAGACGACGAGGTAGATAGGGCAGAGGTGGAAGT
>NZ_JBNPMC010000070.1:0-3364 GCF_050313795.1 Bariatricus sp. SGI.154 | reverse complement strand
CTCCGATTTTATTCCATATCAATGCTTTTATATATATGATTTAGTATACGTTATAAGTATAGCATAATATGTAACTGATATTGTACATATTTCGGAAAATATCCTAAAATAATTCTAGAAACAGATGGAAACTCTGTTTATAAGACATACTTGTCAGAGAAAAAGTAAGAGAAATAATCTAAAATATGAATGATTCTAGGAGGAAAGCAAATGGAATATTTACATCTAAACAATGGAACAAAAATACCCACAACAGGAATCGGAACATTTTTATTACAGCCATCGGATGCAGAAAATGCGATTGTATCTGCGCTTTCAAATGGCTATGAATTGATCGATACAGCGAATGCCTATATGAATGAAAAAGCAGTAGGTCGCGGAATGAAGAAATCTGGTCTTAAAAGAGAGGCGATTTGTCTATCTACCAAACTGTGGCCGAGCGAGTATGCAGATGCGGACCGAGCGATTGATGACACTTTAAAAAGGTTAGATACCGATTATATTGATCTCTTGTTCCTGCATCAGCCGATTGGAGATTATATTGGTGCATATCAGGCAATGGAGCGAACTGTGAAGGTGGGGAAGGTGAAGTCTCTTGGACTTTCTAATTTCCCTATAGAAAAGATACAGGAGATTATCTCTGTGACAGAGATTAAGCCGGCAGTACTTCAGGTAGAAGCCCATCCATATTATCCACAGACGGCACTAAAAGAATATCTGAAAGATATGGGAACGCTCATCATGGCGTGGTATCCGCTGGGACATGGCGATCATACTCTGCTGAATGAAGCAATATTCACAGAACTGGCAGAAAAATACGGAAAGACTACTGCACAGATTATCTTAAGATGGCATACACAGGCAGGCAATATTGTAATTCCCGGATCTAAGAATGAAGCACATATTAAGGATAATATCAATATCTTTGATTTTACACTTACGGAGGAAGAGATGCAGAAAATCGCTGGCTTGGATAAGGATGTCAGGTATTATACGGCAACGGAAGAAGCGCTTCAGGGATATCTGGCATTTGCGCCGGATTTTGACAGTCAGGAATAGGGATATTGTATGTATAAGATTTTCTTATGGAAACACCTTGAAATGCGAATTGTTCCACAGGATATTATTGCTTAAAATGTGAAGCGTAAAAGTAAAATCAAAGGAGTGGAGGCAAGATGAAAGTCAGAAAAATTATTGCTATGATTTTAATTAGTATAATGGTACTAAGTTTGCTTGTAGGATGTGGTCCTGATTCGGAAAGTAGGCAATCAGATGACGCAGAATCGCAAAGTAATATACTTGTTGTATATTATTCTGCGACTGGAAATACGGAAAAGGCTGCGGATGCGATTGCCAAAGCAACTGGTGCAGATGTTTTTGAACTGGAGCCAATTAAAGCCTATACAGAAGAGGATCTTGACTGGACGAATGAGGACAGCAGGGTATGCAGGGAACATGACAATGAAGCGGAAAGGGATGTAGAACTTGTATCTGCAGCGGTTGATAACTGGGAGTCTTACAGCACGGTATTCATCGGATATCCGATCTGGTGGGGCATCGCTGCATGGCCGGTAGACGGATTCATAAAAGCAAATGATTTTACAGGAAAAACAGTGATTCCGTTCTGCACGTCTGCATCATCAGATTTGGGAGAGAGCGGGGAACTGTTAGAAAAAATGGCCGGAACTGGAGAATGGCAGATTGGAAGAAGATTCCGGTCAAGTGTGTCTGAAGAGGATGTACAGGTGTGGATGGAAGAACTTGGGATTGTTCAGTAGATGTATGAGGAGGATATAAGAATGGATTATGTAACTTTATATAACGGAGTGAAGATGCCGCAGCTTGGTTATGGTGTATATCAGGTAACACAGGAGGAATGTGAACGTTGTGTATTAGATGCGCTTGAGGTTGGATATCGTTCATTAGATACAGCTCAAAGTTATTTTAACGAGGAACAGGTAGGAAGTGCCATCGTCAAATCCGGCATTCCAAGGGAAGATATCTTCCTGACGACAAAGGTGTGGATTGAGCATTATGGATATGAGCAGGCGAAGAAGTCTGTATTGGAGTCTATGGAAAAACTTGGGACTTCTTATCTGGATCTGATCTTATTGCATCAGCCGTTTTCTGATTATTATGGTGCTTACCGTGCGCTGGAAGAGTTATATAAGGAAGGAAAGGTAAGAGCAATTGGTGTCTCTAACTTCTATCCGGATCGTTTGGTGGATATTGCCTCTTTTGCGAACATCAAGCCTATGATAAATCAGGTAGAGGTCCATCCATTTAATCAGCAGAAATTGGCAAAAGAATATATGGAGAAGTATCAGGTGCAGATGGAAGCATGGGCTCCGTTTGGTGAAGGAAGAGGAGGCTTATTCGAGAATCCGGTGCTTGCTGCAATTGGACAGAAATACGGTAAGACAACCGCTCAGGTTATGCTTCGGTGGCATTTGCAGCGTGGTGTGGTAGTGATTCCAAAATCTACCCACAAAGAACGCATGGAAGAAAACTTCCGGGTATTCGATTTTGCGCTGGATGATGAGGATATGAAGATGATCGCAGCGCTTGATAAAGCGAAAAGTGCCTTCTTTGCCCATTACGACCCGGCTATGGTGGAATGGTTTGTAAAAATGGTGGAAGAGCGCAGGAATAAACGCGACGGGGTTCCTCGTATTTGATGGGAATTTAGGGGAGAAAATTGATTATCGGAAATGTACGGTACAAGGGCAGGGAAGTTGTGGGCTGTGGCCGGATTATTTCGCCAAGACTTCGTAACAGAAAAAGATATCGTCAGTTCTAACCGGGCATATTCGTCGTAAGCCCTTGAGGGTCTTACGATTCAGATGCCCTCGAAACCAGGACTTGTAGTCCTGGTTTCGCACGAACGAACGGTATCTTTTTCTGCAACGAGGTCTAAGGCGAAATAATACGGTCACAGCTCACAACTTCCCTGCCCTTGCACCTGACATCTCCGTGGACTCAAGGCTTTCTCCTGTGTGTGTGGGATTCCGGTGGGAGTGGATGTGTGGAGCGGTATTGGTGGGGATACCGGGGCGATACATGGAGAAATATTGGGTGGAAGATGGAAGCGTGGGCGTGTGAAAAGAACAGGAAGGGGGAAGGAGGCAGCCAGTATGTAATGAAGAGGATTAGATGCTCTATTCCGCGTGATTTTACATACCTTATCGCAGGAAACTCGCCCAGCGGTATGTAATATAGTGCAAATTACAAGTGCAAGGCTATGCATGCTTTCATACCTTGCTCAAAAAGGATTGTTTTCAGGAATCCTCACAGTTCATGAAGAGTCACACATAAGAATGTCAGGCAGAGAGAGGCAGTATGGGCGTTCATATCCGTAGAAGAG
>NZ_JBNPMC010000069.1:0-4885 GCF_050313795.1 Bariatricus sp. SGI.154 | reverse complement strand
ATCTAATGAAAGGAGGGTTTATCATATGTCTAAGAAAAAGGGGATACTCGTCGTCAGTTTTGGGACAAGTTATCCTGATACCCGAAAGGTAACCATCGAAGCAATTAAAGATACCATCTGTTCTGCGTATCCGAATCTTCCTGTATACGAAGCCTGGACCAGCAAAAAGATCATGGCAAAGATTCTTAGAACCACCGGCGAAAAGATCTTTAACGTCACGGAAGCAATGGAACACATGCTCCATGATGGGATCACCGACGTCTGCATCCAGCCTACTCATGTTATCAATGGTATTGAAAATGATCTAATGAGGGAAGATGCCTTAAAATTCCGGAATGATTTCCAAAGTATCTCATTTGGCAGTCCACTGATCACTTCTACCGAAGATATGCAGAATATCGTTCAGATTCTTGCAGATTCTTTCTCTGATATGACTTCAGAAGAAGCACTTATCCTGATGGGACATGGAAGCGAACACCATTCCAATACTGTCTACGCTGCTTTGGATTATATGTTCAAGGAAGCCGGATATCCTAATATCCATATGGGTACCGTCGAAGCATATCCTGAACTCGGGAACGTCTTTCGAGTTCTCAGACGGAATCATGTGAAGAAGGTTCATCTTGCTCCCTTCATGATCGTAGCCGGAGATCATGCCACTAATGACATGGCAGGAGACAGCGAAAAATCCTGGATGACTCTCTGTAAAAATGCGGGATACGAAGTCACCTGCCATATAAAAGGGCTTGGAGAATATCCTGCTGTCCGAAAAATGTTTCTTGAACATCTGCAAAGCGTACTGTAAACTACGATTTGCAGATGTATATTATTCTGATGCAAGGAACTCCCTTACTACTTGATTAAAAACTTCAGAATTGCGGTTTGCAATAAAATGATCTCCCTCAACAAATTCCAACCTCGCATCCGGCAGCCCTTGAAAAATCCGTCTGGTATGTTCTTCCTTAATCATATCTCTTGTTCCGGCAATCACCAATGTTTTTACAGTAATCTGCGAAAGTTCCTCATCTCTGACATTGGGATCATTCACCATCAGGCCAAGCATCTCTGCATTTTTCTTAGCCTCAGGACTCTTCCCAGCGAAGAAAGATGCGATTTTATACCCAATTATAATAGGGATCTGTACAGATGCCTTTACCCCTTTTCCATTTAAGTTGACTCCATTTAGAATCAATTTACTGACTCTTAGCGGATATTTTATAGCAAACACTAATGCGATATTGCCACCATCAGAGAATCCGAGTATGTTCGCTTTCTCTATCCTCATCTCATCCATAAAACAACGAAGATCCTCCGCGAACTGCCGGATCGTGAACGGCGCTTCTCCTCTTGGCGACTTTCCATGTCCTCTGGTATCAATCGCAATCACACGGTAATCTTTGGAGAACTCATCCATCTGCTTCATAAAATACGTGCCATCCTCCCCATTACCATGCAATAAGATCAACGGCTCGCCTTCTCCTTTTTCTATATAATGAAGTTGTATATCCATGCTATCTCTCCTTATGATAACTGTTTTCCCATTTCTGTAAGTGTTTTCCGCCGTTCCTTATAATCCGGAAAAACTTTCTCCACAATCTTCCAGAATTCTTTCGAATGGTTCATCTCTTTCCGGTGCGCCAGTTCATGTACTACCACATAGTCCAGAACCTCTTCAGGCATAAGCACCAGTTTCCAGTTAAAATTCAGATTCCCCTTATCACTGCAGCTCCCCCATCTGGTCTTCTGCTCACGGATTGTGATTCTTCCATAAGATACGCCCATGATCGAGGCATAATAGGCAACACGTTCCGGTATATGCTCCAATGCTTTCCTGACGCCTTGCCTACGCATTTCTTCCGTAATCACGGTCTTCTTTTCTCTCGCATTCTGCAATTCTTCCTGCTGCCGGAGAATCCATGCCCGCTTCTCTTTCACAAACTGATCAATCTGGTTTTTGGATATCGAATAAGGCGAACGCACGATTACCTGGCCATCTGCTTTTACCTGAATTGCAATTGTTCTTCTTCTGGAACGTATCCATTCATATGTAATCTGTTCCATATAACCACCTCATGCTATCATCTATATTCCACAATTTCTCCAAAGCCGGGATGCTCTCCTCCGCTCACCGCCTGAATCAGCATCCCATGGCAAACTACAATAACTTTATCATAGGTTCTGTATTTTTCCAAAGCATTAAAAGCCCGTTCTTTCATCATCGCAGAACTTTCCCAGATCTGTTCCTCTCCCTGCGGATACGCTCCAGAATTTCTGCTATACTCCTGATAACTTTGATTGGCCGTTTCATCGCTTTCATATATGTAGTCCTTATTCGCTAACCACTCATGCAAATCAGTCTCAACACGGATTTCAACCCTTAATTCTTTCGATAATATCGCTGCTGTCTGCAATGCCCTCGTATAGGGCGAACTAACTATCACATCTGCGTTCTGCAATCTGATATCTTTCGCTGTTTCTTTTGCCTTCCAAATCCCCGATTCTGTCAATGGTGCCAAATTCACCCCAAAATCCCGGTAGATTTTCGTATTTCTTTCTGAATAATCAGGTTCTCCATGCCGCACAAAATAAAACATACATATCCTCACTCTTCTGTAAATTCTATCTCAAGTCCACATAATACTCCGCTTGGCACAGATTCCTCCATACCATAGATTGCCGTCCTGGCCGGATTCTCAAAATTGTATACCATGACTTTGCCCTCCTGCTGATCTACAATCCAGTATTCGCGTACACCCGACTTCTGATACTGCATTAATTTTGTCACATAATCATGCTGTCTGTTACCTGGAGAAACGATTTCTATCACCCAGTCCGGCGCACCTTCGCAGCCACGATCCGATAATTTATCCTTGTCACATACCACTGAAATATCCGGCTGCACGATCACACTTTCGTTTTTAAATAATCTTACATCAAAAGGCGCTGGATAGACATGACACCTTCCCTGATTCATTCGAATATATGACCGAATCTGAAACAATAATTCTGTAATCAGATATTGATGCCTTCTACTTGGCGCCGCCAACATATACAATTGCCCCAAAACCAATTCTGCACGCATGCTTTCTGATAATTGTTCAATATCATCTCCAACATAAATTCTGGCTCGATATTGGTAAGCTGCTGCTGCGTCCCGCATCAATACCGGTTCCTCACGCAGTTCATCATAGCGAAATGGAATCTCTTTCTTCGTCGCAAGTACTTCTTCTATCGCTAATAAAGTTCCATACCTTGGGTTCTTTGTAGTTCCTGAAAATATCTTGTTCACTGTACTGACCGGAACCTTTGATAATTCTGCAATCTCCTGATTGGTCAATCCTGATTCCTTTTTCTTCCTCTTCAAATCAGAAATATCCATATATCGGCCTCCTTCCACATCCTTATATGGATATATTATCATTTATATCCATAAACCTCAACATTTTTAACCAAATTTGGATATTTTGATTTTTCAAAACCTCAGCCGCATCTGATACCACACCACATTACCATGTACGGATTGCGATATCCCCTCATTCACAAATCCAAACTTAGCATAATAATGAACCAGTTTTTCCTTGCATGTCAATACCAGCCCTTCTCTTCCCTGTTCTTTTGCATCAGCAATCACGCGTCTCATAACCATCTCCGCACAACCACGTCTGCGATAATCAGGTACCGTATCCACGCCAAAGATCATCTGCCATCTGCCATCCTCTTTATGCATCCCGGCATTATCATACATTTCGTCACTCAAGTCCGGCTCATCAGTCACCATACCATTGATAAATCCCACTAATTTATTTCCATCATACAGCAGCCAGAAATGATTCGGATAAACTTCCAATCTCTTTTTCAGACTTTCTTCTGTTGCCGCCTCTGCTTCCGGGAAGCATTGTGCTTCTACGTCTGCTATATCTTTTAAATCCTTCATCACAGCATTTCTAATTATCATCCTGTTTTCTCCTTCGTATAATATCTTAAAAATCATTTTAGCATCTTTCTCTGTATTCCTTCCACCTCTTCCTGCGTAAGAACCTTATTCCTTACCATACTATGAAGTACTTGTGCTGCACGCTGCGAAGCCGCTTCCATATTGATATCCGGCGAATAAACCGATGGGGCATTCGGCACTCCCGCCAGCATAGCGGATTCATAATCCGTAAGTTCAGACGGCATTTTCATGAAATATCCGGCAGCGGCAGCATAGATACCATAATATCCACTGCCAAAATAAACCGTATTCGCATACAATTCGAATATCTCCTCCTTACTGTAATTCGCCTCGAGGTCAAATGCAGCAAAGACTTCTGCAACTTTCCGTTCAATCATTTTATCCTGTGTAAAAAGCAGATTCTTCGCAAGCTGCTGCGTAATTGTACTTCCTCCCTCTGCAAAAGACTCTTCCCGGATATCCGTCCATGCAGCACGGCAGATTGCGATCGGATCAATTCCCGGGTGTTTTTCAAATCTGTGATCCTCCACGGAGATAACCGCATCTATATAAAACTCTGGTAATTCAGAATACCGTGTGTAATTCTCTTCCCCACGAACCATATCGACTTTTTCTTCAATTGACATCTGTGATATGGCATCCTGATACATCCGATACCCTTTTATCCCATAGAAAATGCTGACCGCCGCCATAATACACAATACAAATACTAACAGCCTATATAAAGTCTGTCTGATTATATGCTTTCTTTTCTTCTTCATTGCTCTGTCAACCTCTTTCTACATAGATCACGTCAGTCTTCCCAGCAGATAGTCTGTCAGTTTCCAAATTACATAGATTGCTATATATATTATCGTGAGAAATACGGACAAAATACCAATTAAAGAACCGCCTACAATAAACACCAGATTACTAAATAATTTCTTTATC
>NZ_JBNPMC010000068.1:0-4898 GCF_050313795.1 Bariatricus sp. SGI.154 | reverse complement strand
ACACAATCCGGCTTATGGCTGAACTGTTACAATTTATTTTATCGGGGACAGGGAGATTGCAAAAAGGGACAGGGCAAATCGAATTGGGGACGGGGGTTTTTTCAATTTCCCCCATCCCCAATTCGATTGTCCTGTCCCTTTTTACTAATCGTTCGTCAATTTCAGTTTATCCAGAATATAGAAAGCAAGACTCAATATCATGCCAACCACGCAAGCCAGTACCATACCCGTCAACTGGATATCGCCAAACTTCACTGCGATTCCTGATAAGCCCGTTACAAATACCACAGAGGTCAACGTCAGATTCCTGGAACGTCCATAATCCACCTGTGCATCTACCAGGATACGGATACCGGATGCCCCGATCATTCCATATAATAAGAAGGATATTCCTCCGATTACCGGACCTGGAATTGTCTGAATCAATGTGGATAATTTCCCCACAAATGAACATATGATTGATAAGACTGCCGCCCCAGCAATTACTCTCACGCTATAGACCTTCGTAACCGCCATAACTCCAATATTCTCACCATACGTTGTAGTCGGAACCGATCCGATCATACCCGAAATCATAGTTGACAGGTTGTCTCCCAGCAAAGAGCGGTGAAGTCCCGGATCTTTTAACAGATCTCTTCCCACAATCTTGCTTGTAACTACCTGGTGACCGATATGCTCAGATGCAATTACCAGAATTACAGGCAGTATAATCATAATTGCTTCCATACTGAACTTCGGAGTCTGGAAATTCGGCAGCGCGAACCAGGATGCCTTTGCCACCTCTGTAAAATCCACAATTCCGCAGCACAAAGCCGCCACATATCCAGCTATTACAGCAATCAGAATTGGAATTACCGATAAGAATCCACGGAACACAATATTTCCGAATACAGCCACGCCCAGAGTCACTGCGAAGACGATTACATTCTTTGGATTGATCACTTCATCCAATAATCCGGCGTTACTTGCTGCGCTGCTGGACAATTCAAGACCGATCAGCGCTACCACTGGTCCCATTGCAGCCGGCGGCAGAACAATGTCGATCCAGTCTGAACCGAATTTATAAATAATCAACGCAAGTATACAGCCACAGAATCCAACCACCACGAATCCGCCAAGTGCATACTGATATCCCATCTCACTGATTACAATTCCTGCCGGCGCAAGAAATGCAAAACTTGATCCCAGATAAGCCGGTGCTTTCCCCTTCGTAATTGCAATGAACAGCAATGTTCCCACACCATTCATGAACAACACGATCGCCGGGCTGATTCCAAACAAGAACGGAACCAGTACTGAAGCCCCGAACATCGCAAACATATGCTGGATACTCAACGGTATCAACAGTTTCGCCGGAACTTTGTCCTCTACCTGGATAATTTTTCTACTTTCCATCTGATGTCCTCCTCTTAATCATTCCTTTTTTACATTCTTCTACATTCTATCACACAAAGGTAGTAAATCAAAGTAAAGATTCATCGAATTGGGGACACGGCAAATTGAAAAAGGGACAGGGCAAATTGAATTGGGGACGGGGGAAATTGAAAAAACCCCCATCCCCAATTGAGATCTAGAACAATCCTTTCACCGTAGGATATATTTTTCTGAACTTCTGATATCTTTCTTCGTACTTTGCGACCAATTCCGGTTCAGGCTCAACCGTGTCTACCACTTTGACAATCTTTTTCGCAATCGTCTCCACATCCGGGTACTCTCCGCATCCAACCGCTGCAAGCATAGCACCCCCAAGGGCTGGTCCTTCTTCACTCTCGATCACGTCTACCTTCATATTCATGACATTGGCAATGATTCTCTTCCACAGCGGGCTCTTCGCTCCGCCGCCGCAGATCTTCGTGCGTTCGATCTGGATGCCAAGGCTTCTCGCTACCTCCAAGGAATCCCGAAGACCGAAGGTTACACCTTCTAATACTGCCTGCGTCATGTCTTCTCTGGTCGTATCCATGGACATGCCAATGAACATTGCTCTTGCGTCCGGATTATTGTGAGGAGAACGCTCGCCCATCAGATACGGCAGATAGAACACGTTGTTCTCACCCAGTTTCGTAATTCCTGCCTGCTCTGCGACAAAGTCTTTGGTCTTCAAGATCTCTTCATTCCACCACTTATTACAGGATGCAGCACTTAACATACATCCCATCAGATGATAATTGCCGTCTGCATGAGCAAATGAATGCAATGCATTATTCTCATCTACACCGAATTTCTTACTGGAGATGAAGATGGTTCCTGATGTTCCCAGGGAAATATTACACATTCCATCTCCTACAGTTCCTGTACCAACTGCTGCCGCTGCATTATCTCCGGCACCTGCGATTACCTTAACCGTCTCGGACAGCCCTAATTCTTCTGCCACCTCCGGCTTCAACGTTCCCACCACTTCATAACTTTCGTAAAGTTTCGGAAGTTGTTCTTCTGTGATACCACAGATATCCATCATTTCCTTAGACCAGCAGCGGTTCTTCACATCCATCAGAAGCATGCCAGACGCATCCGATACATCTGTGCAGAAAGAACCGGATAATTTATATGCCAGATAATCTTTTGGAAGCATGATCTTGCAGATCTTGTCGAAATTCTCCGGCTCATGTTTTTTCATCCAAAGAATCTTCGGTGCAGTGAAGCCTGCAAACGCAATATTCGCTGTATATTCTGATAATTTGTCTTTCCCTATTACCTGATTCAGATAGTCCGTTTCTTCGCCTGTTCGTCCATCATTCCAAAGGATTGCCGGACGGATAACATTATCATCCTGATCTAAAGCCACCAGACCGTGCATCTGTCCTCCGAAACTGATGCCCGCAACCTCCTGCTTATTGCATGTGGCAGTAAGTTCCTTGATACCTTCCATGGACTTCTCAAACCAGTCCTCCGGCTTCTGCTCAGACCAGCCCGGATGCGGGAAAAACAGCGGATATTCTTTTGATACAATCTTCTTAATCTGACCTTCTCCATCCATCAACAGCAACTTAACTGCTGATGTACCAAGGTCAACTCCAATATAAAGCATATTATTCCTCCTTC
Organism: Bariatricus sp. SGI.154; assembly: GCF_050313795.1. Classification (NCBI taxonomy): domain Bacteria; kingdom Bacillati; phylum Bacillota; class Clostridia; order Lachnospirales; family Lachnospiraceae; genus Bariatricus; species Bariatricus sp. SGI.154. The sequence goes on along the minus strand of NZ_JBNPMC010000068.1, from coordinate 1,856 downwards.
ACACCTGAAGAAACTTATCTCCAAGGATTTTCTGTTGGGTATCTTACACCTGCTGGCTGATTATACCCAATCTCCTCTACCGGGACACCGATATACTTGAATACTTCGAATAACGCTTTGCCGTGATGTCCGAAAGCAACTGCTCCGTGATGCGGATATCCTCCCTCGATCAGCACATGGCGATAGAATCTTCCCATCTCCGGAATCGCAAATACGCCGATACTTCCAAAAGAACGTGTTGCAACCGGAAGTACTTCACCCTGAGCAATGTAAGCACGGAGTTTGCAATCTGCCGTACTCTGAAGACGATAGAAAGTGATGTCTCCAGGTACAATATCTCCTTCCAGCGTTCCCTGAGTTACTTCTTCCGGAAGCGCTCTTGCCATAATCATCTGATACTTCATCTCACAGAAAGATAATTTCCCAGATGCCGTATTGCCACAGTGGAATCCCATGAAGGTATCCTTCTGCGTATAGTTGTATTTGCCCTTAATATCTTCTTCGTACATATCTGTCGGTACTGTATTGTTAATATCAAGAAGTGTTACTGTATCGTTACTGATTACTGTTCCGATGAATTCACTCAGAGCCCCGTAAATATCTACTTCACATGATACAGGAATTCCCTGTGCTGTCAAGCGGCTGTTTACATAACATGGGACAAAACCAAACTGCGTCTGGAATGCAGGCCAGCATTTTCCTGCAATCGCAACGTATTTGCGGTAGCCTCTATGGTCCTCGATCCAGTCTTTCAACGTCAACTCATATTGAGCAAGTTTGGCAAGAATCTCCGGTTTCTTATTGCCGGCACCTAATTCTTCTTCCATCTCTTTTACAATAGCCGGGATTCTCTCATCTCCTGCATGTTTGCCAAATGCTTCGAACAGATCCAGTTCAGAGTTCTCTTCGATCTCAACACCCAAGTTATAGAGCTGCTTGATCGGCGCATTACATGCAAGGAAGTTAAGCGGTCTTGGTCCGAAACTGATGATCTTAAGATTCTTTAATCCTACGATTGCTTTTGCAATTGGAACGAATTCATGAATCATATCTGCACATTCAGCTGCATCTCCTACCGGATACTCGGGAATATATGCTTTAATATTACGAAGTTGCAGGTTATAACTTGCATTCAGCATTCCGCAGTATGCATCTCCACGTCCCTGTACCAGGTTATTGCCTGTCTCTTCTGCTGCTGCGACGAACATCTTCGGTCCATCAAAATGTTTTGCAAGCAATGTCTCTGAGATCTCTGGTCCGAAGTTTCCAAGATAAACGACCAGAGCGTTACATCCTGCTGCTTTAATATCTTCAAGTGCCTGTACCATGTGGATCTCGCTCTCTACAATACAAATCGGGCACTCATAGATTCCTTCTGAACCGTATTTCTCCGTATAGGCTTTCATCAAGTTCGCTCTTCTTGTCACAGAGAGGCTCTCCGGGAAACAGTCACGGCTGACTGCTACAACCCCAATCTTTACTTCTGGCATGTTACTCATAATAATGTTCCTCCTTAATATTTTGGTTCCGCTGTCGATTTTTATAATGTCATTTTATCAATTTTTTGTGTTCGTATCGACCTTATTTTTAGCCTATTCATGGCATTTTCTTGTCTTTTTTCAAAAAATCCTAAAACATATTTCCGTTCTCGTGGTCAGGCAGTTTCATTCCGGACAGGATTCCTGTGCTGTTCCTGTCTTTTATCCGGACAACATACATCTACAAATATTTTGTTCATCACATCAAAAAGACCATCTAAATGCATGGTGGAAATCTGCTTTTCTTCATTACAATTGTTTTCCTCCGGATTATATGGAATAGACAGGTTGCTGCCATCAATCGGTAGGGAATCCTTT
>NZ_JBNPMC010000067.1:0-8232 GCF_050313795.1 Bariatricus sp. SGI.154 | reverse complement strand
ATGAAAAAACCCCCGTCCCCAATTGACTAAATCGCTCTGGTATATTCTTTCAGCCATTCTCTTTCTTCATCAGTCAGATGTGGTCCGATCTTCTCATATACATCTTTATGATAATGATTCAGCCACTCGCGCTCATCCCTGTTCATCTCTTCCGGATCAATTCCGTCTAAGTCAATCGGGGCGAATGTAATGGTTTCAAAATACATGAACTGTCCGTACTTATTCTGAACGCCTTTTCTTACGATGAATTCATTCTCGATACGGATACCAAACTGCCCATCTTCGTAGATACCTGGTTCGTCGGTAATTACCATGCCTTCTTCTAACTGATGATGCTCATTTTTGCTTGGAACGACATACCAGCGGAAGCCTGTCGGTGGCTCGTGGATATTGCCAAGATAGCCGACGCCGTGTCCGGTTCCGCACTGGAAATCAAGATCCAGATCCCAGATAGGTCCTCTTGCGAGAATATCAAGATTATATCCATAGCATCCATATAAGAATTTTGCGCGTGACAGACGCATCATAGCGCGTACAACTGCGGTGAAGTATTTCTTCATCTGCTGGTCTACAGAGCCGAGGACGAATGTTCTGGTAATGTCCGTAGAACCTTCATAGTATCCGCCGCCTGTATCATTTAAGAAGAATGCTCCGGATTTCAATTCTACATCGGATTCTTCGGATGGAGAGTAGTGCATCATAGCTGCATGATCATCAAATGCACATAAAGGCTCGAAACTGTCACGGATATATCCTTCCTGGGCTGCACGGAATTCCGTTAATTTTGCTGCGGAACTTAATTCGGTAATAGGCTCTTTGTCGTAACGTGTCTTTACCCAGTGCATGAACTTGGTAATTGCGATACCGTCTTTGATATGTGCGGCTTTGATATTCTCTAACTCTACATCATTCTTCATGGCTTTCATAAGAATGGTTGGGTTTGCTGCTTCTACGATCTTACAAGGAATATTTTTATACAATGCATAATTCATCTTCATAGGATCAATCATGGTAACGCTGTCCTTGTCCAGAGACTTGATATCTTCGTAAATATCATTATATGGATGAATATTGACATTGTTTTTCTTCAATTCCTCATGAATCTGGTCATTCAGTTTGCTGTCATCTACGTATAACTCTACACTGTTCATCGTTACGATAGCGTAGGAGAGCAGCAGTGGGAAGAAGTCAACATCATCACCACGGATATTCAGAAGCCAGCATACGTCATCCAGAGAAGCGATAATATGTGTATCGGCACCATTCTCTTTGATTGCCTGGCGGACACGGATCAATTTAGAAGCAGTGCTTTCACCGGAGTATTTCTCTTCCAGGAAGAATGCAGGTTTCTTGGACAGAGACGGACGATCCTCCCAGATTGCGTCAATCAGATCGTCTGAATAGTTGATCTTGATATTCTTTGTTGATAATGCTTCTTCATATTCCTGACCTTCGCCCATAGAAAGTACACGTCCGTCGAAACCAACGGTTCCTCCTTCTGGGATACAATCACACAGATATTCTGTAATAGAAGGAGTGTCGCCCACGAACATCTTCATCAGGCGGATACCGCTTCCTTCCAATTCATTGGTTGCCTGGAAGAAATATCTTCCGTCGGTCCAAAGTCCGCCATCATCTTTTGTGATAACAGCAGTTCCGTAAGAGCCGCTAAAGCCGGTAATATATTTCCGTGCCTTAAAATGTTCTCCTACATACTCGCTCTGATGAAAATCAGCAGTCGGAACAACGTATGCGTCAATTCCCTTTTCAGCCATCAGAGAACGAAGTCTTGCGATTCTTTCTGCTACAACGGTCATAATTCATTACCTCCTTATGCATTTTTGAAATAAATTATAGTTTTTACAGAAAATATGCAGTTTCCTGTAGAAAAAAAGACTCCCGGGAATCCGGGAGCCCTTTCCTTTGAAAAAGACAATCTTTTTATGTATTGGTTTATTTGCCGCCAACCATCTCGTCGAATTTCTTTGTAAATGCTAACATGATAAATCCACATGCCATAATAAGAATTGTAACGATACCGTAAGCTTTCACAAATGAGAAAGTAGCAAGCCAGTTGTAAAGCGGACCATAACCAAGACCAGCGAAGAAGATAACCAATGGCCATACACCAAGCATTGTTCCAAGAAGCTTCTTTGGAGAATACTTATTGATGAATGAGTTGCCAAGAGGTGAGAAGATAACTTCGCCAAAGGTCATACAAACTGCTGCAAGGATAATTACCCAGATACCTACCGGATCTTTGGTTCCTTCGCCACATAAGAAAGCAGCGAGTACCATGCTTGCAGGAGTAAGACCAAGGATAATAATACCAAGAGCTGTCTTGGTGAACATACCCCAGTCGCCCTGTGGACGCTGTTTCATCTTAGCCCAGATTCCTGCGAATACAGGACAAAGAACGATACAAAGCAGACCGTTTAATGAATCAAACCATGAAGTAGGCATCTGGAAACTTCCGATGTTCCAGTTTGCCCATCCTTGTCCAGCCTGTTCAATCGGACCAAACTCGTAGTATACAGGCATGTAAGCCATGTACCAAATTAACCAGAAGATACCGGAGAATACAGTTACGATCAGGATTGCGATAACACGGTTCTTCTCAAGTTTTGTAAGAGGAGCATCATCGCTTGCAGTTTTTGCGCTCTTTTCTTCACGACTATCATGCTTGAATGGCTTTTTACCAGCATCGCCGAAGAATCTCGTACCGAAGAGCCACCATATAACGTCAAGGAATAGAGCAACGCCACAAAGAAGGTACATTGTACGGAAACCAGGTCCCTCTGTAGCAACCAGACACAAGAATGTTGTTCCACAGAAAGAACCGATATTAACAAACATGTACTGAATGTTAAAAACAGAATCCAGAGTGTCTGGATCAGCTAATGGGAAAAGACGTCCGTTAATACCGGATACATTACCCTTAAAGAGACCTGTACCGATAGCTAATAAGATAATCATTGCCCACATCATGGATTTGCTCTGTGCCTGCCAAGCGCATAAGTATCCAAGTCCCATGAGAATCTCTCCAATTGGAACCAGAAGCCTAGGACTTATCCAACGGTCAGCAATATATCCACCAATAATAGGTGTGATATAAGTCCATGCTACCAACTGGGAACTCATTACGGCACCTTCAGCGGTTGTAAGTCCAAGTCCGCCTTTTGCTGCTTCCAGTGCAACGAAAACAGCAACCCCCCACTTAGCTGCGTAGTATGCGAATCTTTCAAGAGTGAATGAAAAACTACACACATAGAAACCAAATGGCCATTTCTTTTTTGTTGATGACATAAATTTCACCCTCCAATTAATTTTTTTGTTTCTATCCTTATTAATAATAACCAAACAAAGATAAAAACCATAATAAATATATCATAATTTAGACTAAAGTACAACTGGAAGTTAAGAAAAAGTTAATGAATATTATTAAGTTTTTTTATAATTTTAATATGATAAAATGATGATTTGATAATAAGAGAAAGTGATTTCTAATTACAATCAGGCGGATATTTCTGATTAAGGTTTGTTATATTTTGAATTGCTTATTTAGAAACCGGATGTGACTATAATTATTTTGTCTACAATAATTTTCTGTGAGATATTATTTGATAATGCGTCAGTTTTTGATGAGATGTGTGTTAATTATATAAATGGGAATGTATAACGATAGTGTTTGGATCTATTTATATTTGTGAGGCAGTAAGGTGGAGCGGAAAAAGGTTGAAGTTGTAAAAAAATTAACTGGTTTATTACGACCATTTCGGGGAAAAATAGTCACTATTTTGTTATGCCTTATTTGTACGGCTTTTTTGAATTTATTAATACCTTTATGTACAGAATCATTAATGGATAGGGGGTTCTTGAATAATAATTTTCATGTAGTGGTTAATGTTTCGTTAATATTACTTACCATCCAATTTATAAATATTCTACTTGGAACCATTAAGGAGAAAATTAGAATTTCTATTGAAAAAGATATCATTAGTAATTTGTCAGAGCAGGCATATCAGCATCTGCTAAAATTAAAAATTAATTATTTTGATAATAAAAATAGTGCTGAAATATTGCAGAACACATTAACAGATACCATGAAAATAGGGAGTATCGCGAGTCCACAATTGTTTTTAGCAGTTACTCAGATATTGAATTTTATTGGTGGAATTATTGGATTGTTGCTCATTAGTTGGAAATTGTCTTTTCTCGTTTTGCTATTTATACCTTTGAAATATATCGCAGTATGTTTTTTTGCAAAGCAAAGACTGAAAGCCACTGAAAATTATATTGATAGTTATGGAGACTATGCGAAATGGTATGGAAATGTATTGGCGGGAATGAGAGAAATTAGAACTTTGGATTTGTCTAAAAAGAAGTATGCAGAATTTAAAAGAAAATGTAATGAGTTTCTTGAAAATAGAAGAAAAATGATGTGGTTAGATACTATGGATGGAAATATAAATACATTATTAGTTCAAATTTTAATAGCGGCTATTTATATTTATGGTGCGAATGAGGTCTTTAATTTTCAAATTAGTGTGGGTGGCTTTTTTGCTTTCATTTCGTTCAGTGGGTATGTAACAGATCCTATTGCACTCTTTATGGGGATTTTTTATTCATTCTCAGATATTATTCCGTCTAGTAAGAGATATTTTGAGTTTTTAGATTTAGAAGAAGAGGATAATAGAGGGGGATGGTTAAATGAAGATATTGAAAAGATTGAATTTGAAAATGTAAACTTCTGTTATAAATCAAATGAAGAAATCTTAGAGAATGTATCGTTTGTAATTAATAAAGGAGATAGGATTGCGATTATAGGCGAGAATGGCGTTGGAAAGACAACAATATTATTATTGCTTTTGCGGTTTTATGAACCGAACTGTGGAAGGATTTTAATAAATGGAAAAGATATCAGGAATTATATGATTACCAGTTATCGGAAAAAAATTTCTGTGGTGAGTCAAAGGGTATATCTTTTTAATGACACATTAAGGAATAATATATGCTTGGGAGAAAACCTGGAAAAGGCGCAATTATACGATATATTGCGAAAGAGTAATTTAACAGAGTTTTGTGATGAAAATAAGTTGGATAATCTTGTGGGCGAAAATGGTATTATGCTGTCTGGTGGGCAAGTTCAGAAAATAGCTTTGGCAAGGACTTTGGCACAAAATAGGGAAATCTTGATATTTGATGAAGTTACGTCTAATATGGATAAAATATCACAAGAAAATGTTAGCGAATTAATTAGATCTAAAAAGAAACAAAATATAATTATATGGGTTACTCATGATCCAGAATTCTTAAAACTGGCTGATAAAATTATTGTTGTAGAAAATAAAAGACTAGTTGTAAAAAATAATAAAGAAAGAAGGTAAAATATGAAAAACGATACGCCTTTTATTCATTTGTTTAAAACTCCTCTGGGTTATTATTTATATGATATTAATACGGAGAAAGTATTAAAAGTAGATCATATGGTATATGAGTATTTAGAAAATCCAGGAAAAAATGTTGATGAAGATACCATACAAAAAATAGCACAGATGAAAAAAGAAGGATATTTGAAGCCCGATAGGGTAAAGGTAACAGAACACCCATATACAGAATTTTTTCCCTATGCGTTGCAGAGTAAAATTGGAAATATGGTATTACAGGTAACACAGAATTGCAATCTTAGATGTGAGTATTGTATTTATTCGGGAAATTATAAAACACGTGGGCATTCCCATAAGAGAATGTCATTTGAGACTGCGAAAAAGGCAATAGATTTTTTTATTGATCATTCAAGAGAGCAAAACGAATTGTTTTTGGGATTTTATGGAGGCGAACCATTACTTGAATTCGAATTGATAAAAAAATGTGTTGATTATATAGAAAATATAGGAGATGGGAAAAGAATAAAGTATGTGATAACAACGAATGCTACGCTTTTGACAGACGAGATAATTGATTATTTTGTAGAACATCAGTTCATGATAACAGTCAGCGTGGACGGACCAAGAGAGATTCATAATCGCAGCAGGATTTTTGCTAATAAGAACGAAGGTTCTTATGACGTTATGATAGATAACATCAAAAAAATTAAGAAAAAATCTTTGTATTATTATAAGGAGTACGTCAGATTTAATACGGTTATGTTAACTGAAGATGGATTTTCTTGTGTTGATGATTATTTTCGTGGTGATGAGTTGTTTTCGGATTCATTTTTTTCCATGAGTACAGTAAGTACTTCGTATGCCAAAAAAGAAGGAAAAGTTTCAGAGAGATTTATTCAGGAACAACAGTATGAATTGTTTAAAACTTTTTTGGCGAAAATGGGTCGTCTTGATAAAAAGCACGTTTCCATTTTGTTAAACAGAAGTTTTGATCATCTTAGAAAAATGGAAATGACAAAAGTGGATCGTGATAAATTACCTGATAAGTGGCATAGAGGAGGACCTTGTATTCCAGGGGTAACAAGAGTATTTGTTACAGTAGAAGGAAATCTGTTGCCGTGTGAAAAAGTATGTGAGATTTCTGATATAGCGAAAATAGGTTCATTGGATAAGGGGTTCGATTTGGCTAAAGCTGATCAAATGCTTAATGTGGAAAGATTTACAGAGGATATTTGCCAGAATTGTTGGGCATATACGGGCTGTTCGTCATGTATCAGATATTGTGATAATAATGAGGGAAATATTTGTCAGAATATGTTAAAAGGATGTGAACAAATTAAAAGCGCATTGGAAAATTCTCAAAAGGATTGTGTGGTTTTGAAAGAATTAGGATATGATTTTGAACTAGATACAGTAATTGGTAATCCGGAAAATATTTTTAGTGAGGAATTGTTAAATGTATAATATAGTAATTTATCCTTATGACGAAACAATAAAAAATACGTTGTCACATATAAATGATGATATTTTTAAAATTGTAGGAATAGTAAGCCCAAAAGGGTGGGGATATTATGGACGTTTATTGGAGATAAGGGAAGAGAAAATAATAGTAAAAGCCAATTTTTCAGAGATAGGGGAAGAATTTGATGGCATATGCTTTGTGAATAGTCGATTTCAATTAAATTTTGAAAATTATTTTTTGCCCATTTTAATGGAATGTCGAAAAAGAAATAAAGAGGTGTTTTGGTGCAGAGAATACGATGAAAAAGAACTGAACATTGTAAAATCATATATTTCTGATGAAAAGTTACATTCTATTATTAGCGACAAACCAATGCTTGATGCTGGACAAATGGTTTATGATATAGGAACTCCCGTAGTTTTCATTGTGGATATATTTGCAGGATTGAATGTATATGATTTCCAATTTTATATTTATGAGGAATTAAAAAAACGAGGATATGCGACGAAATTAATTTCCTCAAGGAAAGAGATGGGATTAGTGGAATCTATAGACACAATACCAGAATTCTTATTTAGCAATTACTGTAGTATAAAGGAAAAAATAATAAAGATTAATCAATATATTAAAATGCTTGAAGTTATAGAAAATCCAGACTTAATTGTAATGGGAATTCCAGGAAATTTATTTGAAGTTAGTAAGAAATTAATGGGAGACTTTGGTAGCAGTGCATATTTAATTACAAGAAGTATTTGCCCTGATTATGTTATTTGTAATATACCTTATTTTGCGGATTTTGAAAATAAATATGAATATTTGGGGGGATTTGTTGAAAAACGTTTGGAAACAAGAGTTGACGCGTATAATGTTGTGGCGAAATATATGGATGTTTTGGCATCCGAGGGAAGAAGAGAGTTTGATTACTTATCTCTGCCGATGGAGTTTGTGGAAGAACGAATAAAGATGAATGAAAAAGTATATTGTTTGCAAAAACGTTCAGAGATTTCAAGGATTGTTAATGATATTATATTCAAATTAGAGAGTTATGCTGAAATCGAATTGATGTAGAAGAGGGATGTTTATGGATACTGAAAGTAAATTGATGCAAATATTCAAAAAGGTTGGTATAGACTTCGAAAAAAATATATATTTAAAAGATGAAAATGTATTTGGAAGTAAAATAAGATTAAGTGCCAGGGATTTGTTGATTGTATTTTTTTGGATTGAAAGTGTATTTAAAATACGAATTCCAGAAGAATTGATTGTAAATGGAGATTTTGATACCTATGAGAAAATATTGAATACTGTTGAAAAATGTCAGGGAAAAAAATCATTATAATTATGTATGGATTATGCAATTTTTGTAATTGCCCATAAAATATT
>NZ_JBNPMC010000066.1:0-8479 GCF_050313795.1 Bariatricus sp. SGI.154 | reverse complement strand
ACACGCACCCTGCCGGAATCCTCCCATGGAGAAAGTCTTGAGATTTCGGAGATGTCAGGTGAAGCAGAAGAAGATGGGTGGCTCTGAGGGCGTTAAGTGAGTGTTACAAGGCGTTAGCGTGAGAATCCCCGTAGATTGGCATGAGGCTTTGACTTCACATCAAAGACGAAAGAGTGCCCGAACTGCGAAATCATCAAGATTTCGGAGTTCGCGTACTCGGTTGCCAATCTACGGGGATTCTTACGCTTACACCTTGTTAACGAAACGCCCGGTCTCAGAGCCACCCATCTTCTTCTGCTTTACCGTACACTTCCAAGAATCCACTTTCTCCACTAAATTCCCATTTCCACTCCTCACGTCACCACTGCCCCCAGAACTCCCCTACCATTCCCCTGACATTTCCCACATTACAAATCCCATACTCCTTCCACTCACGTGGAAATGTCTCCTGATATCTTCCATCCCGGAAGCGCTCATCCAGCAAGAGTATTACACCTTTATCTTCCTCTGTACGGATGACCCTGCCGGCAGACTGGAGTACTTTGTTCATCCCCGGATAGAGATAGGCATAGTCGAACCCCCGTAAGCCCTGTGCATCAAAATGTTCTTTCAGAAGTTCCCTCTCACGGCATACCTGTGGTAATCCTGTACCGACAATAACAGCCCCGATCAGTTTATCTTCTGCCAGATCAATCCCTTCTGAGAAAATTCCGCCCATGACACAGAAGCCCATCAGACTATGCTCTCTGACTTCTTCAAAATTCTCCAGGAATATCTCTCTGGCCTCTTCTGACATATACTGGGATTGCATTACATATTCAATCTCTGTTCCCCGTATCTGGCTTACATCTTTATGTTCTATATCTTCCGTTCTTCTTTCTTCTCTTTCCCCCAGTAAATCCACAAACATATCATAGACTTCTTCCATGAATCGGTAGGAAGGAAAAAACGCGATATAATTCCCCACCTTCGCACGTGCAACCTCTATCAGATATCTTGCATACCGCCTGTACATCTCTTCTCCACGCCTGGTATACTTCGTACTTACATCCGTTCCAAGAAGAAGACGCCGCTTCCGGATATCAAAAGACGACTCCGCATAGATTGCATAATCCTCTTTTGACGTACTTAGCAATCTTTTATAATAGTGCATCGGAAGCAGTGTCGCCGAGAAGAAGATCGTGCTGTTGCCCTTATCCAGGAATTCCTGCAGACACTTTGCCGGATTCACACAGAACAACCGCAGTTTGAATCTTCCATCACCTTCCAATTCCGAATAGATCATATAATTTTCATCCAAGCGGTCATGGATATTCACGAACATCCGCACATCAAAGTATAACTCCAGCACTTCTTTGCGTATCTCTTCATCCTTACATTCTTCCAGGAAGCGCTCTATCTCCGCCATAAGCGTCATAAACTTCAGATAGACGTGAGATACACTGTTCAACACCTTGCAGCCATCACACTCCCTTTTGAGAACTAACAACTGTTTATTACAATCCTCCAGTTTCCTGGCCAGTTTTTCATCTATATATTTTACCAGCCTTTTAATCTTTAAAAAATCTTCTTTATATACAGCCGCGCTGTACATCTCTCTGCCACGCTCTACCAGATTATGCGCCTCATCAATCAAGAACAGGTAATCTCCCTTATTTCCCTCTCCAAAAAAACGCCGCAGATGTGCATTCGGATCAAATACGTAATTATAATCACAGATGACCGCATCTACCCATTCTGACACATCCAGACTCATCTCGTGAGGGCAGACCTTCCACTTTCTCGCCTGCTCTTCCAGAATCTCCCGGCTCATCTCATCGGATGTGGTAAGTAATTCATAGACCGCATCATTCACCCGGTCATAATGTCCTTTTGCATAAGGGCAATAATCCGGATTACAGTTCGTCTCTTCACAGAAACATATCTTATCCTTCGCCGTCAAAACAATGACTTTCATTCGAAGCGCCTGCTCTTTTAACGTATCAAATGCCTGCCACGCCACTGTCCGGGTAATAGTCTTGGCGGTAAGGTAGAATATCTTATCTCCCAGTCCCTCTCCTACTGCTTTTACGGCCGGGAATACCGTTGCTATCGTCTTACCAACCCCTGTTGGAGCCTGGATAAATAATTTCTTCTTGCGAAGCATCGTCCGGTATACTGAGACGACCAGATCCTTCTGCCCCTCCCGGTAAGCAAACGGGAACTCTACTTTCTTAATCGAAGCATTCCTCTTTTCTTTCCAACGAATCTGATATCTGGCCCATTTCTCATACTTTCCTATCAAATCCCAGAACCATACATCCAGTTCCTCATAGGGATATACGCTTTGAAATCTTTTAATCTCCTCGGTCTCCATATTGCAGTATGTCATCTGTACGCCAATCTCATCTAATTTCTTCTGAGAAGCATAAATGTATGCGTAACATCTGGCCTGAGCCAGATGCACTTCTACAGGTTCTTTTATGGTATCCAGTTCCTTAAGAACCCCCTTAATCTCATCAATTACGATTCCGGCAGGTGTGTCGATGATTCCATCTGCCCTTCCTTCAACGCATAGAGTGAAGCCCTTGCAGGGAATCTCATACTTTAACGGAACTTCCGCATGATAGTCTGCCCCCATCTTTCTCTGAATCTTCCGATGGATCTTGCCGCCAAGCAGCATGGCATCCTTATCTGCTCCTGCTATTCGATTGTCAATATCGCCGCTGCGTAATATGAACTCCACAAGATTACGCACCGATATCCTGATAACTGGCTGCTCCATATCCATCATTACTCCATATCCATAATTTCTTTTCTCCACCCTTTTATCTGCCGAATTCTTAGATACCATGTTTCACTCATGCAGACACTTTTTTATTATAGCATAGAAACTTTTCATGGCGCAGCCTTTCTTTGTATTTCTACATTTTCCCTATGTTTTCTGTTATTGCCTCCTCTTCATCTGATATCTGCCACCCTTCTTTTTCCGGACTATTTCAGTTATTACTAACTTTTCTCGTCGAATTCCACCATATTCGGACGGAATCGAAGCGGCAGATGCTGTAACTGACACCTGGGATTCTCTCTGGATTCAATAGCAATGGTATGACAGAATCCTTTCCACAATCTTTCATACTCCATCTCTTTTTCAGAAAACTGAAGATTCCCATCCATATCATTCCACAGTTCATCCCACAACAACACCCACTTTTTTCCCGCTTCATGTACTACGAACATGTCATGGGTCTTATCATGTATCATCCAATTCTCCAGCGGCAATCGATCTGCAAAATGCGGAGCCAGACAGGTCAGTACTTGAGCCTTCGGCGTAATCCGCGCATATAATACCCCATTTTCCAATTCCCTGAATCTTAAAAACCCCTTCAGAGCATGTGCTTCTCCACCTACATTACGGCTTAATTCGAATACCTTCTCCACCTTCGGGTGACTCAGATGCTCCATAATCTTCGTACTGTCAGGCAAGGTCTTCGCTGCCAGCATGGTACCAAGAACCGCATCTCCTTTTTCCCTGTCGGAAGACAATACTGCATGATAGATATCCCAATACGCCTGTCTTCCCAGATGCTTCTTAATCAATGCCTCAACCGCAATCGCCTTATGCTCCGTCTCCTCCACTTCTACATAATCGCAGAATAACTGCTGCTCCAGCATTCCTTTTAACGCAATCCCACACTCTTCTTCTGTCATCCCGGCCTTCCACGCATCATAAATCCCCGAAAAGATACCTGTAACCGTATCACTACATACATATATGGTTTTCATAACTGCTCTCATAAAAATTCTCCCTAAACCTCACATCATCAAATAACGACAATTGCCGATATCCCATATTGGTAATCTCTTTTGGTAATTTTTCCCCCGAATCCAGAAGATTCCTTGTAATATAATCTTCCTCTATCTTCGTGGGATACATCATCTTACCACTGCATGTAATAAAGTACAGTGCCCGCTTCAGAACTACGCCAATCTTCTTAAGATCTTGAAAATCCAGCGACCCAAGCCTCCGTGCTTTCACAATCCTGACCGCCGATTTATACCCAATTCCCGGCACCCGAAGCAGCATCTTATAGTCTGCCCGGTTAATCTCCACCGGAAACTGTTCCAGATGCTTCAGCGCCCAATTGCACTTGGGATCAAACAACACATTAAAATTCGGATTCTCCTCTGACAAAAGTTCACCCGCCTGAAAATGGTAATACCTGAGCAGCCAATCTGCCTGATATAGCCGATGTTCTCTCAATAATGGAGGACCCTCATCCGTCTTTGCCGGAAGAGCCGAATCCTCATTCACATGCACGAATGCCGAGTAGAAGACCCTTTTCAATTCAAACTTCTGATACAAGGATTCCGCCACCTGCATAATCTGATAATCCGTCTCTGGTGTTGCCCCTATGATCATCTGGGTACTCTGTCCGGCCGGAACAAATCGCGGGGCATTCCGATACAGTTGTATCTCCTGCTTATTCTCTGTCATTCGGGTCTGCACCAGCCGCATAGGTGTGAGTATCTTCTTCCTGGTCTTATGCGGAGCCAGCATCTTCAGACTCTCCGCTGTTGGCAATTCAAGGTTTACACTCATTCTATCCGCCAAGAATCCAACTCTCTGTATCAGTTCCTGATTCGCCCCAGGAATTGCTTTCACATGGATATATCCCTGAAAATTGCATTCTCTCCTCAACTTGTACAACGTGGCATAGATCAATTCCATCGTATAGTCAGGGCTCTTAAGGATTCCTGAACTTAAAAATAATCCTTCAATATAATTCCTACGATAGAACTCCATCGTAAGCATACACACTTCGTCCGGCGTAAAAGACGTCCGCACTACATCATTACTCCTGCGATTCACACAATACTTACAGTCATAGATACATTCATTCGTAAACAAGATCTTCAACAGCGAGATACACCTGCCATCCGCCGAAAAACTATGGCAGATTCCAGACTGTTCGCAACTTCCCATCCCGGTTCCGTCATTCTTACGGGATGTGCCACTGGAGGTACATGCCACATCATACTTCGCCGCATCGGTTAAGATATTCAGTTTTTCATACAGCGTCATAGATTCCTGAATTCTCATATTACTACGCTCCTTCGCCGTCGTTATTTTTCACGACCTTTCTTCATTAACCACTTTACAAAGTCTTTCAATATCCATATCATTCTGGACTCAAATAATTCAATCCCCATTCCAGAACATCTGTTCTGCTATTTTCATTATAAGAACATATGTTCTTGTTGTCAAGTTTTTTCTATAATTGTTTAATCGGAATTTTATTATTGACATATATCTTTTCAGATGATATATTAATCACAACCACTTTATAATTGTAAAATTGGATATTCCGATTATCATATATTATTTCTACTTATTAATATATGAACCGGTATATCATTATTCTTATATATTCATACACATATTTTCTTAAATCATATTCTTGTACAACAATAGCGTCGGTGTACAAAGGTCAACATTTCCCCATCTAATTATGAATGAAAGAAGGATATCTATGATAGACAACAACCATACATCTCTAAAAAACCAAATACATATCTATTCCCTTGATACCGGTTGTTTCTATACAGAAACCGAACAGCAGTTGCACAACCGTATGCTACATTATATCAGGTACAAGAATCTTCTAAACTCTGCCGATACTAAGGATTGGAGTAGTGAAAAACTAGCAAAGAAAAAACTGATTTCCACCCATATCAACCAGAAAATACGGGAATATAAGCAACAACTAACAAGTGAATTCCCTGCTTCTTCCACTGTCAGACGTACATTACAAGAAGAAAAACTGACCGATTCACGGATAATCTCTATCTTTGAATCCACTCTGACAAGAACCGCTGGAATGAAGACCGGAGAACTTACCACTTCCATCATAGTAGTACAGACTTTCTTCTATGACATCATCGAACAGTTGATTAAGAACGGCTTTTCTTATCAAGGTGAAGCATATCGTTACTTCACTTCCTCCGCAGGACAGATTCGTACTAAAAAAACCGTCTTTATCAAAGAATCTCTGTGGCAGAGGATAGAAAAGACCTTAATGTGCGGTCTTTCTATCGACACGATCAACCAGCATGGAGGAATCAATGTCAATAAATATCTGGCTTATCTTGCCCTCTCCAACTCCGCCACAGAAGTCTGGGAGGATTTTGATATTCAACGCTGTATTGTGGTGCCGGATTTTGAAACTTCGGTTAATTGCGAAGTGGACTTTATCCATGATGACACATACCAGGTTGAGCGCAAGTTCATGGACGTGCCCATTCCACACACCGATGGATGTGGCATGATACTCCCTCGTCTATCGAAGAAGAACTTCATGGTTCGTCTCCCCTGGGTGAAAGGATTGCTTGCCTCGTTCGATTTCGTCCGATTCATAAGAGAACATGATGCCTCTCCTGTCATTCAGGATATTTACGGCAAAGAATGGGATATTATCCAAGACCGCATACAGATTATCCTGACTAAAAGCCAGTTCAAGATGTATCAATATTATGATTCCTGGGAGGAATACCAGCAATTTTTCAAGATGCACAACTGTCAGGCCGGAATTTGCAATATGGAAGAAGACCATTACTCCGATGCAACAATCAACTACCAGATGCTACAGACACTAACCGACATTACAGATGATGAGATCGATCAGTTAGTTCGCCGCTCGCAGAACACCCTGGAGAGAATCTCTTCTGATAAGCAGACCATCCTTCGTATCTTCGGTGTCGTACCAGGTAACAGTAATAAGACCTGGCTTCAACAGGCACTGGAACTATACCCAGAGATGCTGCAGGATGAATATTGCAGAGCCAGACTAAGGGAGATCAAAAAGAGCCTGGTACGGGAATTCCGCGCCGGGAAACTCGAGATTAATGGAAAATACACGTTCCTGGTGCCAGACCTGTATGCCTTTTGCGAGCATCTCTTCCTTGGCAATCCAGTTCCGACCGGACTACTAAGCAACGGTCAGGTCTCCTGTCGCCTGTTCTCCCATAATGAGAAATTAGACTGTCTGCGAAGTCCTCATTTATATCGGGAACACGCAATCCGCCGGAATACCGTCACAGATACAACCACCTATTGGTTTCGCACCAATGCCATCTACACCAGCACTCATGACCCAATCTCTAAGATCCTCCAATTCGATGTTGATGGAGATCGTGCATTGGTAGTCGCTGACAAGACTTTAGTAAAGGTTGCCGAACGCAATATTCAGAACGATCATATCGTTCCACTCTATTACGATATGAAGAAAGCGCAGCCGACTGCCCTCACTTCCGATGCGCTCTATCGCGGACTGAATGCAGCCTACACGGGCGGTAATATCGGTTATTACAGCAATAGCATTGCCAAAGTCTTCAATTATACCGATTGGTCACATGCGACTGCTTCTAAAAAAGAAGAAGCACTAAACGTCATCAAACTCCTATGCATGGAGAACAACTTCTGCATCGACATGGCTAAGACCCTCTATATGCCGAAACGCCCTCCGCACATCAATGATCTGATTCAGGCATACACGAAGAAAAAACTTCCGCATTTCTTCCAATATGCAAAGGGTAAGACAGCCGACCAGACAGAACCTAACTGCCAAAGTCTCATAGATAAATTAGAAAATAAGATTACTTACAAGCCTATCCGGCTAACCGTTAAAGACTTTGGAAAATTCTCCTATACCAAACTGATGCAGAAGCCCCGCATCCAAATTGATCAGCAGGTCATTGATAAATACAACCATCTAAACCGCCATTATCATTTCCGCCTGGGACCAGAGCAAAAAGACAACATTGATTATGTAATACAAAGCATACGGAAAGAACTTCTGGACTGCGGCCATTCAGAATCCGAAGTATGCGATATGCTGGTTCGACATCTATATACGAAGAAAACACCACACAAGGAACTCCTCTGGCAGTGTTTTGGACACCAGATTGTCGCCAATCTCCAGAAGAATGTTCCCGCCGGAAGCATTCAGTGCAGGCAATGCGGACTCCGTTTCCTCCCATCTTCTCCAAATCAGAAATACTGCGACGACTGTCGGGGATACAAACCCAAAGCTACCAAGATCATCACCTGTATTGACTGCGGCTGCAAGATAGCGGTTGATGCCAGAGATACTGCAACCTGCCGCTGTGAACGACACCGCAAGGAGCACCAGAGAATGCTTAAACGAGAACAGAATCGCCGTGCTTACGAACGCCGCAAACAGATTCAGTAGACCCCAATTTTATTCTTAGAATTCCTGAAACCCTTGAAAATACACAGGTTTTACCATTTTTCTAAGAACATATGTTCTGAACAAAATCTCCACAAGCCCTTGCAAATAAAGGTTTTTTCCATTTTTACACTTATTTGCCTACAAGGGAACAATGTTAACTTCCAATAGATTTTATATCTCGCACTGATAATTAAACAAAAAGTACGGAATATGCCAGTATTTCTGCGGATTCTTATTGCAGAAATACC
>NZ_JBNPMC010000065.1:0-8848 GCF_050313795.1 Bariatricus sp. SGI.154 | reverse complement strand
TTAAGTAAAGATTTTTCTTATGTAAAGAAACATCCGCTGAACCCATGGGAATCCATAGATTCAGCATAGATTTCTTTACATAATAATCAACGTTTGCTGAAGGTCTTTAGCCAGGATTTCAGGTCATCATTGCTGTCCCATTGGGCTTCTTCGGGTGGAACGATTTCCTTACTTGCCGCTTCAATAGATGCCCGTTTCAGCTTTGCGTCAGCCTTTGCATATATTTCAGTTGTTTTAACACTTACATGCCCGAGAAGATCACGTATGTAAATAAGATCCACTCCAGAATCTACCAGCTCCATTGCTGCCGTATGCCGCATTTTATGCGGACTTAGGTCAGCAGGTATTAGATCAGGAGCATTTTTTCTGGCTCTGTCACTATATTTGGAGAGAATGTAATTGATTCCCTGCCGTGTGAATTGACTGTTCATATGATTAACAAACAGCCATTCGTCCATTTTCTCAGGTTTCGTATATTTCATATGTTTTAAATAATCCTGAATGATCGGAATGGAATCCTTCAGCAATGGAACATACCGGCTTTTCTGGCCTTTCCCATGTACGAGCAGGGTATAAGGTTTATGAAGGGATAAGTCCCTCACCCGGATATTGATCAGTTCGCTTACCCGGATCCCTGTTGTGTAAAGGAGCATAAGTATCACATAATCCCGCAAGCCATTCGTTTTATGTGTATCCACACAGCTTATCAGCGCAGAAACCCCATCTGTTTTCAGATAAGAGATTTCTTTTTGGGGTGCTTTTTTTATTGGAATGCCAAGAATTCTCTGGTATTCATTTAAAAAGTCTGGTTTTTCATACATTAGGAAATGGATAAAACTGTTTATCGCTGCCTGACGTTGATTCCGCGTAGAAATACTGTTCTTCCTTTCTGTCTGCAGCCAGTCATAAAAGTTCAGTAAATGTTCGTAGGTTAATACGCTAAGTGTCATCCGGTCTGCGGATATATGAAGGACTTCATCATAATAATCAAGCAGAAAGATGAATGCGTAACGGTAGGAATCAATTGTTTTGGGAGTGCTTCCGCGTTTGTTAACAAGATAGTCCGCCAGGAACCGGTTCAGGCAGATGGCAAAATCAGTCTGTTTCATGAAGATGCGCCGCCTTTCCGAAGATACTGTTAAACTTTTGACTGTATTTTTCCTCAATGTATGGATATAGATCCAGAGTCAGACGTACATAACGTTCCGTGGCATAAATGGTCTTATGCCCCAGATAAGTTGACAGGACCGGCAGAGCCACATACATATCCATTCCATGGTCGATCATCTGCTTGAATGATCTTACGGCAAATGTATGGCGCCAGTCATGTATCCTGGGTCCATGGCCGCCTCCGATATAGGGAATTCCGGCACGTTGTAACAGAAGGCGGTGAAGCTCATAAATCCGCTTTCCGTCCCTGCGTGTTTTGGCAATGGAAGGAAAAATGTAATCGTCATCTTTATAAAGATAGAAACATTTGTCAGCGAATTGTATCAGGAGTCCTTTCATCTCAGGGTTCAATACAATATACCGCTCACAGTCATTTTTTGTTTCGAGCAGTTTTATTATTCCGGCATCCAGGTCAACATCCCTTTTCCTGATGCCGAGCGTTTCATTGATCCTGGTGCCGCAACAATACAAAAGCCGGAAGAAAACAGGAAGTATGATCACATCCAGTTTGCTTCTGTCAGAAGAATAAGTATCAACAGCGTTAAAATATCTTCTGACTTCATCTTCGGTATAGATATGAGGTTGAAAGTCTGTTGCTTTGAAGAACACATCGTGCAAAAGGCAGACATCATAACCTTTCAGCTTCAGATACTCCATAAAGCATTTGATCTTGTTCACTCTGGCATAGTGGGAGGTTGTCGCTTCGGTCTCACGTTTTTCAGACCATGCATCAGCATCTTCTCTGGTAAAAGAAACATCCGTAATCCCGCGCCTGACACAAAAACGGTCAAACTCGCGCAGAAGGATCATATAACTTTTCTCTTTATAGCCATTGGCAACCTTGTAATCAATATATTTATTGATCTCATCTGCAAAACCGGATTTAAACTCAGGACGGCTCATTTGGAACACACCTCCTTATAAAAGGGTGAATTCATCTTTGGCAACGGCAGAGGGCACGATGACAGTTTTTCCGTATCCACTTTAAGATAAATTTTTGTGGTTTCTGTCCTCTGATGGCCAAGCACCGTGCTTATTACCGGCATAGATACGTTGTTCTTCAACAGGTTTGAGGCAAGGCTGTGCCGGAGGGAATGTGCCCCATGCCGTTTTTCCTTCCAACGGCTAATGTTTGCTTTCCGCATATATCTGCTTACGATTGAGTGAACTGTTGGGGGCTTCAAAGGAGTGCCATGTTTGCCAGCTTCGGCTGAAACTATTATTTCAGGTGCATCCGTTTGGGGACGTCCGTGTTTTAGATAATCTATCACAGCATTCCCCACGGAGGACAGTAATGGATACTCTACCGGAATATCAGTTTTTCTCTGGTCAAATAAAATGATATTTTTATCCCAGTTAATCTGGCTGAATTTAAAACTGACGATATCTCCGGTGCGCCATCCGTACTGTGCTGCAAGTAGCAGAATAAGATAGTCCCTTTTTCCGATAGCAGATGAACGGTCAACGGCAGACAGAACCCGGGAGATTTCTTCCTCCGTGTAGGTTGTCGGGAGCTTACACTGCTTACGGTACTGGTCTTTTAGTACATACAACGCATTATCCGTAGCGGTGTACCCATTATCATAAAGATAATGGAACAGCTGCCGGAGATGATTGGCACTATTATGGCGGCTGGATAATTCATATCCCATCGATGTAAAGTATTCTTCGATAGTATCAATGTTTAAGCTGCTAAAGTCTAAATCGTGCTCAAGCAAAAACTGATTAAACGGATACAGGTAGATATCCCGGCACTCCAGTGTCCTTTCTGAACGGCCGATATTTCTTTCATGTTGGAAGAATTGGAGAATAAGGCGTCCAGTTTCGCCCTGGTAGGTGCGTTCCACACGAGGGGAACGGAACTCAAAATCTCCATCCCTCTGGTAAGAAACCAGCATACGGGCTGCCCTTAATTGCAGTTTTTGCTTATGGGTCATCCCTTTGGTGATAATGTGTGCGCCGATCATTTCATCACAATACCGGAAGCCGATATCCTGTGAGAATTCAGAATAATTCTTCTTTTGGCACCATTGACTTATAACCTTCCATTCATTTGTGATGAAACCGGCATGATGAGCATGATATTCCCTGTCATGCAGTTCCTGTTCGCAGGCATTTATTAGCTGTTGTATATCTGTGATCATGAGACAGATCCTCCTTTCAGTCTCATGATACGCCAATGGGTTATTATGTAAAGAAATCTATGCTGAATCTATGGATTC
Source organism: Bariatricus sp. SGI.154 (assembly GCF_050313795.1). Lineage (NCBI taxonomy): Bacteria > Bacillati > Bacillota > Clostridia > Lachnospirales > Lachnospiraceae > Bariatricus > Bariatricus sp. SGI.154. The sequence continues at coordinate 5,456 of NZ_JBNPMC010000065.1, read as the reverse complement.
CCATGGGTTCAGCGGATGTTTCTTTACATAAGAAAAATCTTTACTTAACCCTTGTTATGTAAATCTTTACATAACAAGGGCAAAGTAGAGAGGAATTTCCGGACATTGAAAGAGCGCTGGCTGTACGGCATCGATCTGTCCCAGATACAGTCGCTGGAAGAGTTCAACCGTATGCTCATGGAGTATATCCGGAAACATAATACCACCATCCATTCAGTAACGGGACAGACACCACTTCAGCGGTATCTGGGCACAAATGAACGGATACGGAAGCCACGCAGCCGGGAATGGCTGGAAGAATGTTTCCACAATCGGATCATCCGCAGGGTAAACCGGGATGCAACGGTCCATTTCGGCGGTGATGTCTATGACGCGCCAATGCAGTTCATAGGGCAGAAGATAGAGGTCCGTTTTCTGCCCGGGGATATACAGAATGCTTATATCCTTTATGGAGGAGAACATTACCCATTGAGGCTGACGGACCGGGTGGCAAACGGACAGACCCGGCGTGAGAAACCGGTACAGATCGATTATGGAAAGGAGGCATCCGGCAATGTTCACTGATTATTATGGTCTTTCTTTCAATCCTTTTGATAAGCAGTGTATAAAAGAACGTGACGCGTTCCGGTCACAGGACCACCGGCAGATGCAGTCACGCCTCGACTATCTGAAAACCGTACGCGGCATCGGGATATTTACCGCCCGGCCCGGAATGGGCAAGACCTACGCCCTGCGGTGCTTCATGAACGGTCTGAACCCAAACCAGTACCAGACGGCGTACATCAACCTGTCCACGATCAGCGTGACGGAGTTCTACCGCCAGTTCTGCGATCTTCTTGGATTGGAGCCAAGCGGGAACAAAACCCAGATGTTCAAAGCGATACAGGAACGGGTGTATTATCTGTATAAGGAAAAGAAACAGCCCCTGATTCTTGCGATCGATGAAGCGCAGTATCTGAATTATAACATCCTGCGGGATCTGAAGATGCTGATGAATTACAGTTATGATTCATTGAACTGCTTCAGCCTGGTGCTGGTAGGCGAGCCGTATCTGAACCACATCCTGGAGAAACAGGTACATGAAGCCCTCCGCCAGCGGATCACAGTCCATTATAATTATGAGGGATTAACTGACCAGGAAGTGCCGGATTACATCCAGCATAAGCTGGAGCTTGCGGGAGGAAGCCGGACCATCCTTGGAGGGGACGCGGTCAGTGCAATCCACGGATACAGTGAAGGCAATGCCCGGAAGATCGACAACCTGATGACGGATGCCTTGACGATCGGGGCCCAGCAGGATAAGCATACGATTGATGCTGAGGTTGTATTGGCGGCAGCCAATAACCAGTCCCTGACATAGTTACGATAAGACGCTGGAACAGCGACAGAAACGTGATTTTAAGACGCGATTCTGCCGCTGTTTTCAGTTTGACGTCTGCAATAATATGCTGTTGGTGGTGACGAGAATCTGCCGCTCAACAATCACCGGCGTGCCACAAGGCGGTCCCCTTTCAGTCGTATGTTCGAATATCTACCTTGATAAGCTGGACAAAGAACTGGAACACAGAGGGCTCCGATTCACAAGGTATGCAGATGATGTATTGATTTTCACAAAGAGTGAAATGGCGGCAAACCGAGTGATGAACTCCATAAGTGATTGGCTGGAACGGAAACTATTCCTAAAAGTAAATGCAACAAAAACGAAAGTAGTCAGGCCGACACGAAGCAAATATCTGGGATTCACGTTTCTGAAAAACGGTGGTGAATGGAAAGTAAAGCCTACCACTGAAAAGAAAAAGAAACTCAAGAGGAAACTGAGTGAATATCTGAAAAGAGGGAAAGCAACAGCAAGACCTCTGGTGGCTACAATCAAGCGAGTAAATGAGATCGTGAGAGGATGGATTAATTACTTTAGAATCGGGTTGATGAAGCAGTTTATGGAAGGGTTTGGACAATGGCTGAGACACAAAATAAGAGTGATAGTCATGAAGCAATGGAAGAAGCCGAAAACCATCTACAGAAACCTGTGTTACCTAAACTGGAAGAATCGCAATGGATTCAGACATGAAGATATTAAGAAAGTTGCGAATTCACGACTTGGGTGGTACAGAAGAAGCGGAATGAACGTAGTGAATTACATTATCAGCAAAGATTTACTTGAAAATAGGATAAAAGATGGAGTTGGTCTGCTCAATCCCTTATCCTATTACTTAGTGAAAGTTGGAATATAAATTGTAGAGCCGTATACGAGACCCGTACGTACGGTTCAATGGGAGGGGCGAGAAAATTATTCTCCCTCTACCCTATTTTGGGGAAGAAAAGCGGTTTTTAATCGGATTCAGCGTCCTTTTTCAAGGCTTCTATGAGATAGTCGCTTAACTCCTTTGAGGGGACTACTTTATGCCAGTGATTCGAGGTATCTAATTCGGGATATTTTTGTACCGCCACTGGTCGTATGATTGCAGGAGAAAACGGCGGATTTGGGGCGTTTAGAGCGTTATTTCGGCAGAGAACAGATACAGTCGATAGTAGGGCGGTCTAAGGCTCTGGAACGGGCAGAAAAGGCAGATAAACGTCCGAAACGTGCATTTGAAATGAGCAGATAGGGGGATTGATACAGTGACAGATATGGAGAAAAAAGTCATGGTTCGGCTGTGTGCGAAAATTCTTTCGGAAACAGATTTGTATGATATGGATATGGAAGTACGCAATCTGATTGATTGGATATGCGTGTCGGAGCAGATAAAATCAAACAATAATGAGATACGCAGTCTGACAGGGGAATATAAACGGATAGAACCGGATTGCCGGGAGGGAGTGAGGGCGCAGTTGGAGCGCATGAAATCACTTTGCAAAGAACGTGACAGCTTGTACGAGAAACAGAACGATTTGAGAGGGCAGAAACAGAAAATCGAGAGGGCATTGGAGCGGTAGGGATTTGGGGTATGGCTGTGGTTATGCCCCTTATTTCTTGTGGCAAGATATGTGATGATGTGCTATACTTTGAGCAACAGATCGGTATTTGTAGGGGAGAGTATTTACATTAAGCCAGGAGGAGGATAAAGTGAAATATAAATGGGAAGTTGTACCAGACATTTATGTTGGAGACGATATATGTAAGCGTTTTGTATTAGGCGTTTCCGGGAATAATCCGCTTATTTGTTTTGGAGTTAATCCAAGTACTGCAAATAACGAATACGCAGATAAAACATTACATATGGTTGAGCAAATTGCAAAGAGAAATGGTTTTGATAGTTGGATTATGCTTAATGTTTATCCGTATCGTTCTACTAATCCTAAATGCTTGCCCTGTACACGAAGTGATGATTTACATAAAGAGAATCTGTGTTATATAGAAAGATATTTAAAGAAAACAAATTTAACTATATGGGCGGCTTGGGGAAATCCAATAGTTGAGCGTGATTATCTTATCAATTGTCTACATGATATTTACGGTATAGCCAACAAGTATTCTTGTAGATTTATTGCTTTCGGAGAAGAGGTAAATGGGAAAATAATATCTACAACTAAACATAATAATCCACGGCATCCCTCACGACTTTCGTTCTCGGCAAAGTCAGAAAGTTTTGATATCACTCATTACTGGACAAAATAAAAAAGAATTAAATTCTCCTTTTGCGGGAAAGCGCTTGAGAAGAGAGAACGATATTTTATGAGGCAGCAATAATGATTGAAAAAACATATCAGACATCATGTGGAATGATTCATTATTGGATCAGCAAAGATGCGGAAAACACAAATGCGGAATTGTTTTTTTTACCGGGATTGACGGCAGACACAGGCTGTTTGATCAACAGATCGCTTTTTTTGAAAAGAAATTTCCTGTTTTTGTATGGGACGCTCCGGGTCATGCTTCTTCCTGGTCTTTTGAACTGACTTTCAGTCTGATGGATAAAGCACGATGGTTAGATGAGATACTGCGTAAGGAAAACTTCCATAAACCTGTTATCATCGGACAGTCTATGGGCGGCTATGTGGGACAGGCGTATGCACAGCTTTTCCCTGATAAAATGAAAGACTTTGTTTCCATTGATTCGGCTCCCTTACAACGAGAATATGTAACCGGCATTGAAATATGGCTTTTGAAAAGGATGGAGCCTGTTTATCGTCATTATCCATGGAAATCCCTCTTGAAATCGGGTACAAATGGTGTTGCGGCTTCTGAATATGGGAGAAAGCTGATGAGGGATATCATGATGGTCTATGATGGAGACCAGAAAAGATATGCCGGATTGTCAGGACATGGTTTCAGGATGCTGGCGGATGCGATGGAGGCGGATCTTCCATATGAAATTAAATATCCTTCCCATCTGCGGTATGAAAGACCATGCCGGTTCCTGTATCCGGTATAATAAAGCATGGCACAAAAAGACCGGGATACCGATCAAATGGATTAAAGGGGCAGGACACAATTCTAATACGGATGAACCGGACATAATCAATCATTTGATTGAAAAGTTTATGATCACGTTAAAATAACTTCGAGTATGCCCGAAGCGGAGAAATCGGGATTTGAGGAGGTAACTATGGATAACTTTGTGGATGAAAGAGATTTTAAAATATTGGAGGATGACAAATATACATTTTTTGTGCTTCGCCGTATTATTGGCAGAAAGAATTGCTTTTGACCGACCATGAAAGGCTGATCATTTGCTTTACGGGTAATCCATTTCCAATATGGATATGGACTCCGGACGATGCATCTGAAGCAGAAATGGAGAAAACTTATCAGATTGCATCAGAACATTCTTTGCTAAACGGCGAATATCGCTTTAACCTCAAGTATGATTTGGCGAAGTTTTTTATTGAAAGGGCTGCTGCGGATGGTAAAACGCTTTCCATTTCTATCAATATGTTCGCGTATGATTGCCAGAATCCTGTAAAGCCGACCAAGATAGCTGATGGCTCGATTCACCAGTGCAGTAGCGAAGATATTGATGAATTGGTAGATTTTATGGATTTGTTTCATAGAGAAATAGGGATTGATCAAAAGGATCGTGACGGTTATCGTATGGATGCAGAAGCATTTATCAATACAGGAAATATGTTTTTATGGAAGAATGAACAGGGGAATAATGTCGCAAGCTGTAAATTCGCGCCTGATGGGAATATGGCATCTATCAATCTTGTGTTTACTCGACCTGAGTTTCGCAGGAAACATTATGCCGAAAATCTGGTTTATCAGGTTACAAAACTTGCAATGGGTGCGGGATATGTTCCAATGCTTTATACAGATGCAGATTATACCGCGTCGAATGCTTGTTACGAGAAGATAGGATATGTTCTTAGAGGTAAACTGTGTACAATAGGCTAAACAAGAAAGACAAATCGGAATTTGTAGAAAAAAAGCTCCTAGACAACTGTGTCTATTAACGAAAACACGGCATTTCTCGCTTTGTGTCGTGTTATTTGTAGGCAACAGATTCTATTTTGAT
>NZ_JBNPMC010000064.1:0-8932 GCF_050313795.1 Bariatricus sp. SGI.154 | reverse complement strand
CATCATTCAGATACTCCAATGCCTGTCTGATGGCATCGTGACAACTTCTTCCTGGTCTGAAACCATAACTGTAGTCACTGAATATCTCTTCATAAATATCAGATATAGGCTGTGCTATTGCCTGCTGGATAGTCCTGTCAAGTGCCGTCGGTATTCCCAATGGCCTTTTCTTACCATTGTCTTTCGGAATGTATACTCTTCGGACTGGTTTCGGTATATAAGTTCTATTTCTAAGAGATGTAATGATTTTCTCTCTGTTCTCCCTTATATAATCTCCCAGTTCTTCTACAGTAATTCCATCAACACCACTTGCACCTTTATTGGCAACTATCTTTTTATAGGCTCTGTTCAGATTTTCTTTTGATAAAATCACTTCCATCAATTCCATTGTTGTTACTCCTCTGACCTATCCCAAAATTCATACATAACACCCCTCTAAGTATAGACAGTATTCCTCGGTTACGCTCCTGCTTTTCCTGTCCACCCGATTTCTGGCTCATGTATTATTTTAAACATAACGATTCGTACTATAAATCGTTTCAGTCCTTCGGCTAAGTGCCCTGCGGGTATTCGCCTACTATGACATCATCTGACTCCCTCTCCAAACCTTTTTCGACCATACCTTTCAGTATGTGAGTAGGGTCTCCCGAGGTAAGACACTAATCTTTCGTTCCACAACCTCTTGATTTACAATTTCGGTTTACGTTTACCCTTCGGGCTTCAGTTTGGATTGCAACTTTACCCACCTAATCGCCTAATCAAGTTTCTGTTCGTAGGCTCAAGAACTTTGCTACACCACTTCCTTCATCCATACCATTACTGATACCGACTTGTGGTTCACTACACTTGGCGGTAAATACCCGTGACTGGACTTTCACCAGTGTAAACGTCAAATCGTACGCTTACCGATGAATTAACGCCGCTAGATTGTTAGCGGCGTGGTTTCCTACATTCTTTCGGGAGTTCTGTTGACCAAGGCAACAGATGATCCAGTTTTGTAGAATCTATATTTCCTTCATCATCACAGAGCTTTGGAAGTTCTGTAAGCAGGTGTTTGAAATAATGATACGGTCTTAGGTTGTTGAGCTTTGCTGTTTCAGACAGGCTGTAGATTACAGCACTTGCCCTTGCTCCTTTTACGGAATCATGGAACATCCAGTTCTTCTTGCCAATACAGAAAGTACGTATGGATCTTTCGGAGGCCGAATTATCGATTGGTACATTGCCATCCTCAAGAAAGACTTTGAGATATTGCTCCTGATTTACACTGTATTTTAAACCATCAGCAGTTTTGCCTTTTGGCAGAACTGTTGTATCAGATAATTGTTTTTTTACCCACGTAAAATATTCCTCAACCAACGGCTTGATCGAGTTCTGCCGTTCCTGAAGACGCTCTTCTGGAGTCAGGTCTTTTAAAGTACCTTCCAGTTCATATATTAAAGCAATTCGCTTCAATGCCTGATAGGCAATGGAACGTTTTACTGCTTCGCCATCTGCTTTGTTTGCTGCTTTTATGGCATCTGCGTAATCACGCCTTGCGTGTGCCCAGCAGTTCGCATTCATAAGGCCTGGAATCTTATCCTGCAGCAGATGATACTGCTTTAATCCATCTGTCACAAGTACTCCGCTATAGTCCTGATAGAATGCCAGTGGCAGTTCGTGGTTTCGACCTTTTTGATATTCATAGATAACAATCGGACATTCTTTGTAGAATTCACCGGATCTGTGCACCCACATATAACTCTTGCTACCTGGACTACGGTCATCATGGATCACCTGAGTTGGTGTCTCATCTGACTGTGTAACTGGAAGTTTCAATAACTCCTGCTTCATCCGTTCCACAAGCGCAGAAAAATAACGATTAGAACTGTTGATGATCCAGTTCGCCATCGTTTGTCTTGATATATTTACACCATTACGCTGGAATTCCTGTTCAATTCGATAAAGTGGTGAGGAATTCACATATTTTACATTCAGAATAGATGCGAGAAGTGATGGGGTAACAATACTGTTCGGAAAGATATCCTTTGGTCTGTCTCCACGGACAAACTCATCTTGGTGATAGCCATCTGTTCCGACGTACACTTCGACTGTATGGACTTCGACTGTCCATGATTCCGGTTCATGGCGCAAACGTTTGTAAGTTTCATCCGGCATACGTTTCCAGTTGCCTTTTCCATAGAATGCATCCAGTGCATCTTCGGAAACACCATGTGTCGGAATGATCTCTTCCGGGAAATCTTTCAGGTCGATGTTACCCTGTCCCTTAGCCTTCTTTTTACGTGGTCTTGCAGGAACGACTTCATCTGCCTCTGGTTCCACTGCATTAGGATCGAAAAGAGTGTCAGCTTCATCGAAAAAAGAGAGCTGTCCATCAATGGATTTTAAAGTTTCTGTACTGCGGCCAAAACGGTGCTGATTCGCAAGACGTACCTGCTCTATGAGTTTTTCGATATTGTCATTCAGTGTATCGAGCTGTCCCTGCATAGTCAGAACAATCGTGATCAAGTCTTCACGGCTCATGTTATTCAGTTCGTTCAGGGTATGTTTCTTACTCATATGAATGCTCCTCCTGGATTCTATTATACAGCAAGATCCAGGATATGGCGAATCTTCCTTCAGGTGCCATTCGTCATAATGCCTATGGATAAAAATGCGTAAATACTTTACTGACGAACAAGGAAATATAGAGTTTTCAAGGTTCATTTTTTCCTCTGTGTCATTTATATGACCAGATAGAAGCGGTCTGGTGACGGATGTAAAAGTCACCATATGGACCATATATTTCAGTTTAAATCCGTCGAAAAAATCTCCGTTTTGCATAAAAATCAGAAGATTTTCTGTGGATTGACATCTTTGATTTTGGGATTTAACGGATTCAGTCCCATCATGAGCATACGGTATTGTTCCCGTGTCAGTTCGGCAGCTTCCTGAGGAGTACGCGGCCACGAGAATGAACCGTCCTCTAGCCTCTTATACAAAAGCAGGAAACCATTTCCTTCCCATAGGAGTCCTCGTATACGGTCACCACGGCTTCCACAGAACAGGAACAGAACATCTTTTTCAAAAGGATTCAGGTCGTATTTCGTGCCAATAAGTTGGGCAAGACCATCAATACCCTTTCGAAGATCCGTCCTTCCACATTATCCTAATGTTAGGATAATGTGGATTATCCTCACGATATTTTTATCCTCATCTTTTCTGGCAACAGCCATTTTTCTTTGTCTGCGCTTCAAAAAGATGAGGATAACATTTTCATCTTAAACCACAGATTCGTGCCATTTCTGCTTCATCATCAGGCCACAGCGGTTTTTCATCTGTTGACATTTTGCCGGATTCCATTGCTTTGCGCATCATTTCCACTGAAGGAACCGCGTAAATGCGGGTAGTCTCCGTTGAGGAATGTCCAAGTATCCTGGAGATAAGTTCCAGTTCAGTTCCATCCTGATACAGATTTGTTGCACGGGTTCGGCGAACCATGTGCGGATAGCAGTGTTCCGGCAGATTAGGATGTTCAGGACGTATCTTGGATGCATATTTTTTTATGATACGTTCTACATTTCCTACAGACATCCTATCTTTCCTGCCTTTTATGACTGTAAATATCAGTGGCGAGTCAGGATCCTTCGTTGGATGAAAAGCCTTTAGGTAATTCCTCATGTGGTCGGCAGTTGTGTCTGTGATAGCAACGATTCGTTCCTTATCACCTTTTCCGTATATTCTAAGGTAAGGTATCTCAGCATCCAGATTTACTGAAGAGACATCAAGCGATAACAATTCAGAGACCCGGATGGCCGAATCATAAAGTAAGATAAGGATCATCTGATCCCTTCGGCCAATCTTTGTATTCGGAGGGGCTGAAAGCAATGCTTTAAGATCCTCCTCAGATATCACTTCCCTTGTCAGTTTTGGCACTTTGAGAAAGGGAACATGTGAAGCCGTCAGTGCTACTGACTGTAACGAAATATCACCATCCGCAACATACCAGAGGTATGCCCTGATTGCTGCCAGCCTGTTATTGCAGGTAGTTTCGGCATTTCCATTTTTGTTCAGAAACTCCATATAGGACAACAACAGGTCATGTGTACAATCCTCGAATCCGAAGGAGCGTATAGACAGATGCAGAGTGTCTGTTACATATCGTCTGAAAACTGTCAGTGCATCCCGGTAAGTCTCCACCGTATTTCTACTTTTTAGTGCCTGCTCCGGCAGGTAATGTTCAAGGAATTCAAGGGTCTTTGAAAAGAACAGCTTCTTCTGTGGCTTTATTCTACTCATCAGTGTTTACCTCCGGGATTACAAGTTTTCCAGTCCTATCTTTGGCCCTGATTATACGGAACGCTTCGGCAACCTGATGGTAGTAATAGAAAGTTTCATCCGGGCTTTGATGACCTAAATACCTGCTGAGGAAAGGAAGCATTTCTTTTAACGGAATACCTTCTTCCATCCACAGATTCATCCGTTTTACCACAAAAGTATGTCTGAGGCAGTGTACTGTCGGAGGTTTGTCACAGTATTCCGCATACGGTGTCAAAGCCCAGAATTCCCGGAACTTTTTATCAATTGTACAGTTACTCAGGCACCTCTCAGTTTCTCTTGCAGGGAAAACCCAGTCCGACAGGCAATGATATTTATCGTACATGACTTTTTCATATGTCCGTAACAGTTCTGTAAGGTCCTCAGGCATATGTATCAATCGGTCCTTATGTCCTTTGGAATGCAGTATGCGGATTGTTCCCTGTCTAAGATCCATATCCATCCAGTGTAGTTTTCTTGCTTCTGAAATGCGCAGGCCACAACAATAAATGAGCCGAAAGAGTACCTTATACTCGGCAGCCAGCCGATAAAAACCTATTATGCTGACTGCTGGAGCGTAACTATCAACCGCTTCGAAGAATGCTTTTATTTCAGCATCTGACAGGATATGTACTACTGTTTTCTCAGCTTTATAAAAGTTAGATGGAATGTAAGCTTCTAACCCCAATGAAACCAGAAACAATGCGAATTGTCGTATTACGGATGTTCTGGCGGAGCACGTGACGAGAGCTTCGCCATCACGTAAAGTTCCCCATTTCTTTACAAGATCTCTGCTCAGATGTGGCTCCTTAACGGATTCCTCTATACAGAAAACATCAAAGTGTTTCAGTTTCCATTCTTCGCTTTCATATATAAAACCAGCAGCCCGTTTTTCCTGTAAAAACATTTCAATGTACGGTGCAAAACAGCTTTGGAATTGATATCCACTGATATTCATGCCAAACCTCCTTCCATGAGGATCCCGGCACGGTCCAGGGATAATCCACATTTTCTGCTTCTTTCATCATCCAGAAGCAGATACTTCATAACACTTGTAGGATCACGATGTCCAAGAGCGTCCATGACATCATCAATCCCTGCATGGTTCCGCAAAAGATTTGTTGCGAAGGTTCTGCGGGTCACATGAAAACCACCGCCTTTTACATCTTTTCTCTCAGGCAGGATACGGTAGAGCGCTTTTGTACATACCTTACCGGTAAGTTTTCCGTATGGAGCTTTTGATCTGATAAAAATATATTCAGTACCGGTCTTTGGTCTGCCGGATGTTATATATGAATATACAGCATTGCCAACTTCAACAGGCAACGGAAGAGTGATCTGCGTTTTTGTTTTCTTCATAACAATGGATATCTGACGGTTCTTCCAGTCAATGTCCTGAAATCTGAGTGCCAGGATATCATATGCCCTCAGCCCCATCCTCACTCCAAGCAAAACTATTGCAATGTCGCGAAGTTCTATAGGTTCATTGTGTTCCGCCCGAAAAGTATTGATTCTCTGTAACTGCTCATCAGACAGCACATCAATGATCTTCTCCTGCGGAGCAGTCCCTGACATCAGGCATACATCCAGACTGTGATTATCTGCATATCCCTTTTCAGCAAGATAGCGCAGAAACGCCCTTACGACCACAAAGCAGCCAGACCGTCCCTGAAAAGTTGTATGCTCATCATAGCGCGAAAACTCTTTTATGATTGTGGGTGAAAGCTGGTTGAAACTTTCATAGCCATGGTCAACCAGAAATCTGCAGAAACGAGTGCAGGAACAACGGTAACTTTTTATTGTTCCTGCATCCCGAAATTCTCGCTTTTTCTGATCGAGCAGCCCTGATATAGCCTCTCTGCACCATGATGGCAGTTCATCAAACATGATTGGATCATATTTGTACTTACCATCTGGATGTATATCACCTATCAGGGTATAATCTTCATAAAATTTCAGGACTCGCCGCCAATGGCGCCATGAATGCCCCAGCGTTCTATTGATTTCTGCAAACCAGATCCACATGATATCCTGATGAAATCCGAAGAAATGCATATCCAGGAACAGGTACAGTGCGGTCAAGGCATGTCTGGCAAGGTTTAGGGTCGTACCAACATATCCATGAGCTTCCAAAAGCTCAATAAAAGGCGTGATTGTTTTATGGAATTCATCTGCCGACAAAGTTACGTCAGTTATCTTATCCAGAGCTCTCCGGCTCTCAGCTGAGAACTCAGATACTGACCCGATATGAGGATATATCTGGCATTTCAAGACAAGGCTGTAGTTCATAGGGCAAAGACCTTTTTCTCCATAGAATCTGATCATACGCGCAGTATTGTTCAATATCATGGCCTTTGTATCATCAGAACAGTACATTTTTGCTCCTATCAGCTTTATGACTGCGTCATAAGTGATATCAGCAATGGCATGCACCCCCATATCATCCAGAAAAAGTAATCCCTCTGAACAGTAAATCCGGGTCAGTTTCAATGTCCGGGCTGTATAGCGGCTGCTACAATCAGCAAGATACACATCAAGATCCTTTCGCCATAGTGCAGGCAGCTTGTCATAGTTTGACCGGTTCAGATAAAGCCTGCGGTCAGAAATAGTTCCGGTAAAGTCCATTTCCTCTAACTGATATGCATACTGTACCCATACAGCACACCTTTGCCGTGGTAATTCATTCTTGATCTCTGCAAGCCAGCTTTCACGGATCGCCTCTGAATAACTTCCATCTCTTTGCTTTATAAAAAGCCCAAGGGATTCATAGCAATCTCTATGCGACTTCTGACTGCTGGAACATACCTCCTTTTCTTTTAGCAGCATCATTACTTTTTCTACAGTTTTATTGTAATTCATGAAATCACATCCTTCCGGTTTTATTGTGATTTCATTATCGCATATAAATTTTTATCCTTATATTTCTATTGAAAAACTGGCTAAAATTAATGCTCCATCAAAAAGATGAGGATAAAAATATCGTGAGGATAATCCACAGGCAATGATGATCTTTTTCACACCAGCTGCTTCAGCAAGCATGATGAGCCACCTCCAGAAGCCGAGATAATAGCGTATCAGATATCGTGTTTGATATGCCAATCACCATAGTTCCGGTATGTATAACAGCATCTGCCTTAAAGGTATCCGCCATGCAATTCTGCTGATTTGGCAGTGGAATCTCTGCGAAGGTTACGGGGGGTTGTTGTTCTTGCGAAGGTGTGACAGCAGGAAATTCCTTTTCTGCATTAGCGTAAGCTTCTTGTCTCAGCTTACGCAGCCAATAGTAATAACTTTTGTCACTGATTCCGTTGTCGCTGAGCCACTGCTTTGCAGTTGTTCCAGCAGGACGGTTGTTGCATTGTTCAATTATTTTAGTCCAGTTTGCAAGCCGGACTTGATGAGTGATTCGGTCCATTCATGTGCCTCCTTTACTTTAAAAACTAACTAGTTTTCTGAGTTTTTTAAAGTTTTGCATGAATCGGATTAAAATTCAAGGCGGAGGATTTGACGTTTACTCACCAGTAAGATTAGTGCCATGCTCGGCACACAATGCAAAAAACCCTACCGACTTTCAGCTTCAAAATGCTTGAAAATCAGTAAGGTTTTCTTATGTTATTGAAGTATTTTATTTGATGAATAATGCAATAATGTTGCCAAATCGTTGCCAGCGCTTAAACAAATTTGCTTGCAACCTGCATAAATAAAGGCTTTTTCAATCCCATTCCATCACTCAAACTCCCCAAAGGAAATGTGTAATCGTAGTATTTTAGCTACATTTTCCTCTGTTTTCGTATTCATATTATATATATTTTTAATGTTATTTAGGGTATCAACCGAGTTTAGTACCACTTTAGTCCCAAAACATATTTTTAGATATTACCTATATTTTAAATATCATACTAAAGGTTCCTCTAAAATAAGATCAGAAATCTCTACTATTTTCTCAATATACAATGTATAGTTTGATTTTGATGTTCTTCTATTCTTTTTTAACAAATATGTAGACGGTTCAATAAATTGTCCATTTCCCAAACAAGTTTTTACATATTTAATCCTTGCTTCACCACTTTCATGAGCAATGTAATTTCTCAAGGTGATCATTTGATTTAACATTGTCAAGTTTTCTGCAACATCAAAAATAATATTAAAAGGATTATCCACAAAAATGTGTTTAGATAGTAATTCTATTTTCTTTATATATTCTACATATTGCTTATCTCCCCGAAGAACCGCTCTCAAATGTTCCCTATCACTAAATGCTAATTTTCTTTCTGGACAATATCCTCTACCACTTTGCAATCCTATACAATAATCTTCAAAAATATTCGCTAAGTATACTTCAAACTTTACAAATATTTTAAAGAAACTTGCCTCATATAATAGCGGAACCGATGGAGATAATTTTTCTGTACATTCATTTATATATGTCTTTAATTCATCATTCTCCATCATTTTCTCCTGTTAAATAGTCAGATAAAAATTTTACCCTTTCTGTACGTTCAATTTTATTTGTAGTTCTTGTTCGATGATTCTTCGCAAACGTACTAAACTCTAAATACTGCGGATTTCTTTCATCTTCATCAAGCACACAATTTTCAAAATCATTTTCAAACTGTATAACTCGATTAAGTAAAAC
>NZ_JBNPMC010000063.1:0-9143 GCF_050313795.1 Bariatricus sp. SGI.154 | reverse complement strand
CCCAATTGAAGAGAATTCGTGAAAAAATGTTGTATAATCATGGCAAACCTTATATAATATATTGAGTGGAACTGATTGTACAAAAAAATCGGTAGATAAGATAAATCATATGAAGGAGACATATTATTATGGGAAAATATTTTGGAACTGATGGGTTCCGTGGCGAAGCCAATGAAGTACTTACAGTTGAACATGCCTTCAAAGTAGGAAGATTCCTTGGCTGGTATTATGGACAGGATCATAAAGCCAAAGTAGTCATTGGAAAGGATACAAGAAGAAGCAGTTATATGTTCGAGTATGCGCTGGCAGCAGGCATCACAGCATCAGGTGCGAATGCACATCTGCTGCATGTAACAACGACGCCAAGTGTATCTTATGTAACCAGAACGGATAATTTTGACTGTGGAATTATGATTTCTGCAAGCCATAATCCATATTATGACAATGGAATCAAGATTATCAATGGAAAGGGACACAAGATTGAGGCAGAGGTCGAAGAGAAGATCGAGGCATATATTGATGGTGAGATCGGGGAACTTCCACTTGCAAAGAAGGATGATATCGGACGTACCATCGATTATGCGGCAGGAAGAAACCGATATATCGGCTATCTGATTTCTCTGGCTACCCGTTCTTTTGAAGATATGAAAGTTGGCTTGGACTGCTCGAATGGTAGTGCATTTGCAATTGCAAAGAGTGTATATGATGCGTTGGGTGCTAAGACTTATGTGATCAATTGCGAGCCTGACGGAACGAATATCAATACCAATTGCGGTTCTACACATATCGAAGTATTGCAGGAGTATGTAAAGGAGAAGAAACTGGATGTAGGATTCGCATACGATGGAGATGCAGACAGATGTATTGCAGTAGACGAGAATGGCAATGTGGTTGACGGTGACCTGATCCTGTACATCTGCGGTAAATACATGAAAGAGAATGGACGTCTGAATGGGGATACGATTGTAACAACGATCATGTCTAACCTTGGGCTGTACAAAGCCTGTGACAAAGCGGGGCTTAAGTATGAGAAGACCGCAGTAGGTGACAAATACGTATATGAGAATATGGTTCGTAATAACTTCTCTCTTGGCGGAGAACAGTCCGGACACATTATTTTCAGCAAACATGCAACAACGGGTGACGGTATCCTGACTTCTCTTATGATTATGGAAGTTATGCTGGAGAAGAAAATGAGCCTGTCCAAACTGGCTGAGCCGGTGAAGATCTATCCACAGCTTCTGAAGAATGTCCGTGTGGCAGATAAGAAGACTGCAAGAGAGAATCCGGAAGTGACCAAAGCGGTGAATGCAGTGGCAGAGGCGCTTGGCGATGATGGACGTATCCTGGTAAGAGAAAGCGGAACAGAGCCGGTAATCCGTGTTATGGTAGAAGCAGCAACGGATGAGTTGTGTGCAAAATACGTGAACCAGGTGATTGATGTAATCAAATCAGAAGGACTCATGGTAAGTTAATAGAGTTATGATATGCAAAAGGGTTTCACTCTAGACTGAGTGGAACCCTTTTCCTATAATCTCGCTGGTGTTGGAGATCAGCAAGAATGCATCCGGCGAGTTCTGTTTGATATAATTACGAAGTTTTACGGCTTCAACGCGGTTTAAAACAGTAAAGATAATGTATTTATCTTCTCCGGAAAATGCGCCCTGAGCCAAAACGATCGTTGCGCTTCTGTGCAGATCATCTTTGATGAAATCGCAGATTGGCTTCGGGTTGCTGCATACAACGTTGAAATACTTGGACAGGTTCAAACTTTCGATAAATCCATCGATCATGAAAGAGCGAAGCGCGAGTCCAAGGAAAGAATATAATCCGGTCTGGATATCGAACACGAAGCAACCTGCCAATGTAATGAAGAAATCTGTGATTAGCAATGCTTTTCCGATATCGAAACTGGTGTATTTCTTCATGATCATGGCAATAATATCCGTACCGCCGCTGGAAGCCCCGATGTTGAACAGGATCGCAGAACTGACGGAAGGCAGAGCAATTGCAAAAGCCAGTTCGAGGATTGGCTGGTCGGTCAGCGGCTGGGACATGGGATAGATTCGTTCCAGCGCCGACAGGGTAACTGAGAGCAGGATACTGCTGTATGCAGTTTTGGCGGCAAATTTCTTGCCCAGGACAAAGAGTCCGATGACCAGCAGAACCATGTTGGCAACGAAAGAAAAATCACTGGCTGAGATTGGGCAGAGTCTGGCAACTAAGACGGCAAGACCTGTAATGCCTCCGAATGTAAAGTTGTTGGCGAATTTGAAAAAGTAGATGCCAACAGCCATTACCAGTGTGCTAAAGGTTAACAGACTAAAGTTTTTCAATTGTGATTTCATAATATATTCCCCAAGTGATTCATCATAGATTTGCTTTTGTAAAAAGCAGTGAAACTCCATCAAAGATTGTAACGCTCGTGTCTTTAAAAGTCAACGGATTAGTGGTATATTAGAATTATTAAAGTAACAGTTCAGCCCGCGCCATTCGCAAAACGCATCTACGATGCTTCTCCGCTGCTACGCAGCTATTTTTGCTCATAAAATGGCGCTCCGCTCATAAGTCGGATCGTGTGTTCATTCATGCAAGCATGATTCACCCACAATCCGGCTTATGGCTGAACTGTTACTTATTAAAAAAATGCATTTTAAAGAGGCTTTTCATGCATTTTATGGAAAATATACGAGGTGAGACAAGATGAAAATATTTCAACAGAAACCAAAAATTCAAAAGTTTGAACATGCAGAAGAATTCGTGAAAGAATATCAGATTGGCAAGGGAGATTTTATCCTGGCAAGCAAGAGTATCTATGAGACGTATTTTGCGCCGCTTGGACTGGAAGCCCATGTTGAGTATAAGAGTAAGTATGGGGCTGGGGAACCAACGGACATTATGATAGATGGTCTGATACAGGATTTTGCCAGGGCTGGATGTACAAGGATCATAGCGATTGGCGGTGGCGCGGTCATTGACATGGCGAAGATTCTGGTGCTGGAGGGTACATATAAGGCAGAGGAGATCTTTCAGCGCAAAGTGCCGCTTAAAAAGGCTCGTCAATTGGTCGCGGTGCCAACTACGTGTGGTGCAGGATCTGAGGTATCGAATGTGTCGATTACAGAACTTACCAGCCTGCATACGAAACTTGGATTGGCAGTGGATGAGATCTATGCCGATGATGCAGTGTTGATACCTGAACTTTTGAGTGGGCTTCCGTATTCTTTTTTTGCAACCAGTGCGATTGATGCATTTATTCATGCAATTGAGTCTTATGTATCCCCGAAAGCGAATCTCTATACAGAGATGTTCAGCATGAAGGCGATGGAGATGATCATTGAAGGATTCCGTAAGCTTGTGGAACATGGACCGGGCTACCGTATGAATCTGCTGGATGAGTTCCTGACAGCGAGCAATCTGGCAGGAGTAGCATTCGGCAATGCGGGAACAGGCGCGGTACATGCGATGTCTTATCCATTGAGTGGTGTGTATCATGTGACGCACGGAGAGGCGAACTACCAGTTTCTGACGGCAGTATTCGCTGTGTATCAGGAATTGAAGCCAGAGGGAAAGATTGAGAAACTGAATCGTTTCTTAAGCGGGCTGTTGGAGTGTAATGAAGAAGCAGTGTATCAGGAACTGGAGGCATTGCTTGACAAGATTATTGCAAGAAAGCATTTGCATGAATATGGAATGACGGAAGAGGAGATTGAAGGCTTCGCAAAAAGTGTGGAAGAATCACAGCAGAGACTTTTGAATCAGAGTTATGTCAAACTGACCTGGCAGCAGATGGCGGATATATACAGAAAGTTGTATTAGTGATTCTGTTTTCCCGCATTAGAATTCTGGAATCGGTGCATAATACTTCCTATGAAGGAGGAAGTAGAAGATGCATAAGTATTTACCGATTACAGATGTGTACGCGAGAGAAATACTGGATTCCCGCGGGAATCCTACCATAGAAGTAGAGGTACTGGCAGGAGATGAGCATTGTGGAAGAGCCTGTGTGCCTTCCGGGGCATCTACCGGTCAGTATGAGGCGTTGGAGTTAAGGGATAAAGAAGAGCGCTATGGAGGGCTTGGCGTGGAACGGGCAGTAGACCATGTGAATGCTAAGATTGCTCCGGCGGTCATCGGAATGAATGTATTCGAACAGACAGAACTCGACCGGGTTCTGGTTCAGTTAGATGGAACGGAGAATAAGTCCCATCTGGGAGCCAATGCGATGCTCGGGGTATCTATGGCAGCAGCAAGAGCAGCGGCAGACGCATTGAGACTGCCGCTTTTTTCATACCTGGGCGGGACGAATGCCAAGCAGATGCCGGTACCGATGATGAACATTATGAATGGAGGAAAGCACGCGGATAATACGATTGATATCCAGGAATTCATGATCATGCCTGTGGGTGCGTGCTGTTTTCGGGAAGGACTTCGGATGTGTGCGGAAATCTATCATGCATTGAAGAGGCTTTTGAAGGAACAGGGGTACAGTACTGCGGTGGGAGATGAAGGCGGGTTCGCCCCGGATCTTCCGGATGCGAAGGAGGCGCTTCGTTTCATTGCGGAAGCAGTAAAGACAGCGGGATATAAGTTGGGAGAAGATATTGTATTTGCTCTGGATGTGGCAGCAACAGAATTATATGATAAGAACTTCCGCAAATATGTATTTGAAGGCGAGAGCCGGATGCATGGGCATAAGATCATACGGTCAGCGGAAGAATTGATTGATTATTACGAAGAACTGACAGAGGAATTCCCGATTGCTTCTATTGAAGATCCTTTGGATGAGGAAGACTGGGAAGGATGGGAATTGCTTACGACCAGGCTGGGTCTGCATATCCAGCTGGTCGGAGATGATCTCTTTGTTACGAATACAAAACGGCTGAAAAAAGGCATCGAGAAAAAGGCGGCAAATGCAATCCTGATTAAAGTGAACCAGATTGGAACACTGACAGAGGCATTCGATGCAATAGAGATGGCAAAGAATGCAGGGTATAAGACGATTGTATCCCATAGATCCGGAGAGACAGCGGATGCCATTATTGCAGATATTGCGGTGGCTTTTAACGCAGGACAGATTAAGACCGGCGCGCCATGCAGGTCTGAACGAGTGGAAAAATATAACCAGTTGCTTAGAATAGAAGAGCGGCTGGGGGATGTGGCAGAGTATATGAATCCATTTGCGATTTAAATAGGTACAGGGTATATGCTAGTTTGGGACGTAGTAAAATGTACTTTTACTATGTCCCAAACTGAAAAAAATCCTTGTCATTAATTCTCTCCTGTGATAGAATAATAATGGTTTATCCGCAGGAGGTGTAGAAAGTGGAGATTTTAAAGACGGTTTTAATGATTATATTTGCAATAGACTGTATCGCGTTAACGGCAATCGTGTTGATGCAGGAAGGTAAGTCAGCAGGACTTGGCACCATCGGTGGCATGGCTGATTCTTACTGGGGACAGAACAAGGGACGCTCTATGGAGGGTGCACTGGTGAAGTCTACGAAGTTCCTTGCGATTCTGTTTATTGTACTGGCAGCAGTGTTGAATTTGAAAGTATTTGCATAAGACAAGGCATACTCATTCGAGCATACCGCAATACACACCTTATGGGTGGCGTGCTTTGCACGGTAATGTATATTTTTATGAGAATGGTGGGACACTCCTGTATGGGAGTGTCTCTTTGCGTATACCAGGGACAGCGGATGTGTTTAAAAGATATGCCATTGGAGGACTTGTAAGAGATGGACAAGACATTTGAAAAGAGAAAAAAGGTAATCTATGACCTCATATGTGATGATCTGTATGTTCCGATGAAGTTCAAAGAACTTGCCATGCTTCTGCAGGTTCCAAAGGAACAGCGGGATGACCTGCGCAAAGTGTTGGAATCGCTGGAGACAGACGGTAAGATCTATCTGTCGAAACGGGGAAAATACTGTAAGGGAGAAGCAAAGCGCCTGACCGGTATTTACAGGGCGAACCTTAGAGGCTATGGATTCGTTGTGATCCCGGACGAGGATTCTGATATATTCATAGGAGAAGAGGATACGAACGGAGCCTTTGACGGAGATGAAGTTGAGGTCACGATTACGAGAGAGCCACAGGGGAGAAGCCGTGAAGGGAAGATTGTACGAATTGTATCCAGAGGCCTGACGAAGGTTGTTGGTCTGTATCAGATGAAGGAAAACAAGAACTATGGATTTGTAATTCCGGATAACCAGAGATTTTTCCAGGATATTTTTATTCCGGTGGAGAGGTCAAAAGGAGCCATAAACGGGCATAAGGTGGTTGTAGAACTGACTTCTTACGGAGAACCGGGAAAGAAGCCGGAAGGAAAAGTGATAGAGATTATCGGTCATATTAATGATCCGGGGACAGACATTATGTCCATTGTGAAAGGTTATGATCTGCCGGTAGAATTCTCAGAGAAGATTCTGAATCAGGCAGAACGTGTAGCGAAGGATGTAAGTGAAGCTGACCGTGCGGGACGAAAGGATATCCGGGACTGGCAGATGGTGACTATAGATGGCGAGGATGCTAAGGATCTGGATGATGCAGTATCGGTGACAAGAGCGGGAGAGAACTATATACTGGGGGTTCACATTGCTGATGTAACCAACTATGTGCAGGAGAATAGCGCAATTGACAGAGAGGCTTTGGAGCGTGGAACCAGCGTATATCTGGTGGACCGGGTTATCCCTATGCTGCCCCATAAGTTGTCGAACGGTATCTGCTCGCTGAATGCGGGAGAGGATCGATTGGCACTTAGTTGTATCATGACGGTGAATCCAAAGGGAATCGTCATCGATCACGAGATTGCTGAGACGGTGATTCATGTGGATGAGAGGATGACCTATACCAGTGTGAAGAAGATCCTGGAAGACAGAGATCCGGAAGAAATAGAACGTTATCAGACGTTAGTGCCGATGTTCGAACTGATGCGGGAACTGTCAGGCGTATTACGGGCGCGCAGACAGAGACGTGGATCGATAGACTTTGATTTCCCGGAGACGAAGATGGTGCTGGATGAGAAGGGAAGACCTGTGGAGATTAAGCCTTATGACCGGAATGTGGCTACGAAGATTATTGAGGATTTTATGCTGCTTGCTAATGAGACGGTAGCGGAAGACTATTACTGGCAGGAACTGCCTTTTGTATACCGGACGCATGAAGTGCCGGATGAAGAAAAGATCCGGGCGTTGGCAACCTTCATCAATAATTTCGGTTATTCCATGCATGTTGGTGTAAATGAAATCAGACCGAAAGAAATTCAAAAATTGCTCGCGAGAGTAGAGGATACACCGGAAGAAGCACTCATTAGCAGACTTGCGCTGCGCTCTATGAAGCAGGCGAAGTATACACCGGAGAATACAGGGCATTTTGGTCTGGCAGCGAATTATTATACGCATTTTACCTCTCCGATTCGAAGATATCCTGATCTTCAGATTCACCGGATCATCAAGGATAACTTAAGGGGAAGGATGAATGAGAAGAAAGCAGAACATTATCAGGCTATCCTTCCGGAGGTGACGAAGCACTCCAGCGAGATGGAGAGAAGGGCAGAAGAAGCGGAACGTGAGACTGTAAAATTAAAAAAAGTTGAATATATGCAGCAGCATATCGGGGAAGTGTTCCGGGGAGTCATATCCAGCATAACCAAATGGGGAATGTACGTGGAACTTCCGAATACCATAGAGGGGCTGGTCCATGTGGTGAACATGACGGATGATCATTACGATTATTATGCAGACCGGTATGAGATGGTAGGAGCGCATACTTATAAAATATATAAATTGGGGCAGCAGATATCTGTACGGGTGATTGACACCGACCGGCTGCTTCGTACGATTGATTTTGAGATTGCAGATGAAGGAGATGAGGAAGATGGCGAAGACGAATGGTAAGATGGTAGCCAATAACAAGAAAGCATATCATGATTACTTCATATTAGACACCTATGAAGCAGGCATTGCACTGCATGGAACAGAGGTAAAATCTCTTCGGATGGGCAAATGCAGTATCAAGGAATCATTTATCCGAATAGAGAATGGTGAAGTCTATATCTATGGTATGCATATCAGCCCTTACGAAAAAGGCAATATCTTCAACAAGGACCCGCTTAGGGTCCGAAAACTCCTGCTTCATAAAGCGGAGATTAACAAAATGCTTGGCAAGACGAAAGAAAAAGGAGTGGCAATTGTGCCGCTAAAGGTGTATTTTAAAGGAAGTCTTGTAAAAGTAGAGATTGGGCTTGCGAAAGGTAAGAAACTATATGACAAGCGCCAGGATATCGCAAAGAAGGATCAGCAAAGAGAGGCGCAGCGTGACTTTAAAGTTCGTAATTTCGGATAGGAGGATAAGATGGTACCGACAAAGAAAGCAGACTTAAGAAAACTGGTAACCCAGACGACTGTGGAGATGTACGAAGAACTAACGCCGCAGCTGATCCAGTTGATTGATCAGACGAAACATGATGATACACTGACGGAAGCACAGAAGCAAGATGAGATCTCCTTACATATGATGGGTTATGTAAAATCCTGTACCAACGAGATCATCATAGAAGTGCTGGCTGAGATCCTGGGACTGGAAGATGAGTAGAACTGTGAAAGGTGATAGAGTAAACAGAGGAAAAGAGAGGAGAACGAGATGGCTTATTGTGTAAAATGTGGTGCGAAAGTAGATGACGGCGTAAAGTTCTGTACACAGTGCGGTGCAGAAATACCGAATCAGCAGTATGAATATGGTCCGCAGAATAGTTATCATCCACAACCTTACGTAGATGCAGAAGAATGCTTTGATCCGGATGAAGTGAGTAAGAACAAAGCGATGGGAGTATTGTCTTATCTGGGGATTCTGGTACTGATACCAATCCTTGCCGGTGATAAAAAGTCGCAGTATGTAAAATTCCATGCCAATCAGGGACTTGTGCTTTTTATTGTATCTGCGGTAGTAGACCTGTTGGACGGCGACTGGGTATGGGGACTTCATTCATGGATTAATTTTGGCGGCAGTATGTTCTCATGGGTATTTGATATCTTGAGTTTTGTATGTTTCATTCTTATGGTCATGGGCATTGTAAGTGCATGTAAGGGAGAGAAGAAGGAACTACCGATGATAGGAAAGATTCGGTTATTAAGATA
>NZ_JBNPMC010000062.1:0-11354 GCF_050313795.1 Bariatricus sp. SGI.154 | reverse complement strand
TTCCCTTATAATTTCCTTATATTTCTTTATTATGATATCTTCCATAAGGAGGAGATTACTATGAATTCAATTTTAGAAACAAAATGTCTAACCAAATCATTCCATAAGCAAGAGATCGTTCACGACATATCCCTGGTGGTGCCTAAGAATTGTGTATATGGGCTTTTGGGACCTAACGGTGCAGGGAAGTCGACGATTCTGAAGATGGTAACAGGGATTCTAAGACCGACAGGTGGAAGCATTCTTTTTGACGGGCATGAATGGAGCAGAAAAGACCTGGCGGATATCGGGGCATTGGTTGAGACTCCGCCAATATATGAGAATCTGACGGCATGGGAGAATCTGAAGGTAAGGGCATTGATGCTTGGTATCGCAGAGGAGAGGATGGAAGAGGTATTAGAAATGGTTGATCTGGCGCATACAGGGAAGAAGAGAACCGGAGAGTTCTCGCTTGGCATGAAGCAGAGACTGGGAATCGCGATTGCGTTGCTGAATCGCCCAAGGCTTCTGATTCTGGATGAGCCTGTAAATGGGCTGGATCCAATTGGCATACAGGAGTTGCGGCAATTGATACGAAGATTCCCAGAGGAGGGGATTAGCGTCATTGTATCCAGCCATATCTTAAGTGAGATAGAACAGACGGCTGACTATATTGGAATTATCGCAGATGGACGGCTTGGATACCAGGGAGGAATGCCAGCATCCAGGCATCTGGAGGGGCTGTTTATGGATATTGTTGCAAAGAATCGGAAGGAGAAAGTGTAATGTTATCAGGAAGGACAAAAACAGGACATCTGAAAGCAGGATGCTATTATAAGGCGGAACGATTGAAAAACCAGCGGACTGCTGCTGGGAAGATTATGATTATCATGCCGTTATTCTCGGTCTTGTTATCAGCATGGCTTACACATGGGTATTTTGCAATTGACAGTTATAATTGGTGGTATATAACTTTGTTTCCGGGGATGATGGCTTTGGTCTGTGGCATGACAGGCAATAGGGATAAGAAGATGGGGAATAGGACCATCTGGGCGCTTCCGGTAGATATGGGAAGAATCTGGGATGCAAAGATTCTGTACTGCATTCAGGCAACTGCGACAGCCGTGTTTCTCATGCTGGCAGCAACGGTTTTGTTAGGAATTGGAATGGAGAAGGGGCTGCATATAACATTCCTGGTGAAGCCGACACTGGAACAGCAGGTTGCGGCAGCAATCCTGTTATTCGTTACTGCGTTATGGCAGATTCCATTCTGTATGCTTCTTCAGCAGTTGATTGGAATATTTCCAATGGTGCTTTTGCATATAGGAAGTTATATACTGGCAGCGTGCAGTATATCTTTGAAGCCATATTTTATGCTGTTCTCAGGTGCGATAACTGCAAGACTTATGTGTGCAGTGATAAGAGTTCTGCCGAATGGGCTTCCGGCTGTACCCGGGAATATGACATATTCGCCGGAACTTGTATCTATGAAGTCTCTTCCGGCTGGTGTGGCAGTATCCCTTGTGTGGTTTCTGGTTCTGTGGATGGTAAGCCGCAGATGGTTTGAAAGGCAGGTGCCAGGCAGATGATGGAAGTGGTCAGACTTTGCAGGGCAGAACTTCGGAAACTGCATCATACGCTGATACCGGTTCTGCATATCCTCTTACCATTGCTTGGAATTACCATATTCCTTGGATATTACAGTTGTACGGCTGGGGAGGATGTAGGAAAGATATCCGGATACATTCAGGTATTGACAATTACTCTTCCCTTAATTGTCAGTGCTGTATGTGCTTTGAGTGTCGAGCAGGAGGAAAAAGGACATTTTCAGACGATGCTTGGAGTAGCAGTGTGCAAATTGCATTCACTTCTGGCAAAATGGCTGGTTTTGTCAGGAATCGGTCTTGGAGCAATCAATCTGGCTGTGGCAGGATTCGCGCTGGGGTATCGGATGTTTGAAAAAACGATGATATTTGCATGGAAAGGATATTTGCTGCTCGCGTTGATATTATGGATATGTAGTTGGAATCTCTATCTGCTGCATCTGTTTTTGAACCTGATATTTTCTAAAAGTTTATCTGTCTGCGTGGGAACGGCAGAGACTTTGATCGCATCGTTATTTCTTACGGGACTGGGAGAAGGAATCTGGAGGTATTTTCCCTGCTCTTGGGGTGGAAGATGGAGCGGATATCTGTTATTATACCTGGAAGGAAAGATATCAGATGTGGCAATTGCCTCTATGCCTGCGCATGCAGGAATCTGTGTGGGGATTACAGTTGTCGCATGGGGCTTGATTTTTCTGTGGTTTTATTATTATGAAGGAAGACAGTGCAATGATTAGAATCTTGGCAATAGATGATGAAAAAGGAATCCTTAGGTTGATTGAGAACGCATTGATCAGGGAGGAATATGATGTAACGACGCTTGATGATCCATCGCAGTTAGATTGGAATAGACTTGGAGATTATCAGTTGATCTTATTGGATGTTATGATGCCGGGAAAGGATGGATTCTCTCTCTGCGAGGAGATGCGGGAACGGGTAGATTGTCCGATCTTATTCTTGACGGCAAAGACAGAGGAGAAAGATATCATGAAAGGGCTTGGACTTGGCGGAGATGATTACATTAGCAAGCCATTTGGAATCGGAGAACTGCGGGCACGGGTGGCGGCTCATCTCAGAAGAGAGACAAGGGAGAAGAAGCATGTGGTATCCGTGGATGGGGTGCAGTTTCATTTGCATTCGAAAAAGGTGATATACCAGGGAGCGGAGATTGGATTTACAAAAAGTGAATATGCAATCTGTGAATACCTTGCATTGAATCATGGTCAGGTATTTTCTAAGGAGAGGATTTTCGAGCATGTATTCGGATATGATAAAGAGAGTGATGTCTCAGCGATTACAGAGCATATTAAGAATATCCGTGCTAAATGTCAGAAAGCAGGACTGGAGCCGATAGAAACAGTGTGGGGGATTGGTTATAGATGGAGATAAGGAAGAAGAATAAGATGAATCGGGTGATAGATCAGAAAGAGAAGTATAGATATAAGACTATATCGGGAATATTTTTGAAGTTCATCGGTATATTTTCAATTAATACGTTAGCATTATTTCTTCTGATATATATATTGTTTAACAGTATGATAATTGCGGGGTGGGTGCTTCCGGCAAACCATATAGAGAAAGAATTGAAGCAGAAGGAAGAGAGTATTGAAAAGGCTGAAGTGATAACAGAGGGCATAGTGCCAGATGGAAGCAGTTATGGAGTGTATGGAAGCGCAGGGGAGTATCGGTATGGTAATTTTTCTTTGGAAGATAAGAATGAAGCATGGGATTGCTATGAGAAGAAGATGATCTATCCTGGTGGTGGAGGATATTACCGTTTTATCGCAAGAGAGAACGGAGAGATATGTATTGTAAAATATTATATAGCAACCAGGTTCAATTGTGGCTCTTTTGGTCGAAAACTTCCGAGTCCGGAATTCCTTATGACTATATTATACGTGATTTTGTTCCTGATGCAGACGATACTTCTTGCCAGGTATTTTGGCAGATATATGAGATCGAGGCTGGCTGCCTTGAATCAGGTGACCGAGAAAATTCAAAAACAGGATCTGGACTTTGCGCGGGAGCATTCTGACTTAAAAGAAATAGAAGAGGTATTGACCTCTTTGTACCAAATGAAAACAGCATTAAAAGATTCGCTGGAACAGCAATGGAACATGGAGCAGCAGAAGAACGAACAGATTGCTGCCTTGGCACATGACATTAAGACACCCCTGACCATCATCAAGGGAAATGCAGAACTTCTGCAAGAGAGTGAACTTTCGAAAGGTGAGGCAGAATATAACGAGTATATTTTACAGAGCATTACTGTTATAGAAGAGTACCTTATGATATTGAATGATATTCTGGGTACAGAGAAGACAACAGCACTGGAAAAAATAGAAACAATGTCTTGCGAACAATTGGCTGACAAACTAGAAGAACAGACAAAATTACAGACCTCAGCCAGACAGCTGCGGTTGATGATTCACAGAAAGATTCTATATGGAAGCATTACCTGTAGCCAGAACCAGATTTTAAGAGCCTGGAATAACATATTAAGCAACGCCATCGACTATACTTTGCCGGGCAAAACCATCCATATCAACATTACAATTACCGAAACCCAGGAAGGAAAATACCTTACCGCTGCCATCATCGACCAGGGACCAGGATTTACCCCACAAGACCTAAAACACGCCACCGAACAATTCTATCAAGGTGACAAAAGCCGCCACACCAAAACTCACTACGGTCTAGGCCTCCATACCGCCGCGCACTTCGCCCAAACCCAAGGCGGCTACCTCACCCTGGAAAACACCGAAACCCACCACGCAAAAGTAACCCTACATCTAAAAACAGATTAACTATACAATACTCTGATTCCGTGATGTAGGCGATTGGAGGCATCACGGAATCAGTATACTCTCCATATTCGCCGTCCCATCGCCATTAATTCAATTTCTATACCTCAAGATTCTTATTCGCCGTCGACAACATCAACTTAATCCTGTTCAACTGATTTACCTCACTTGCTCCCGGATCAAAATCAATCGCCACAACGTTAGACTCAGGATATCTTCTTCTTAATTCTTTAATAACCCCTTTACCGACCACATGGTTTGGCAAGCAGGCGAAAGGCTGTGTACACACGATATTCGGTGCGCCGCTATGTATCAGTTCCAGCATCTCTCCGGTCAGGAACCATCCTTCACCGGTTTGATTGCCCAATGATACGATCTCAGAAGCCATCTCGCCAAGTTTCTCAATATGAGCCGGCGGATCAAAATGCTTACTTGCTTCGAATGCCTTGGTTGCAGGAGAGCGGAACCACTCAAGTGCTTTGATTCCAAGATTCGCAGTGGTTGCTTTAGACTTGGCAAAACCAAGTTTTTTTACCTTGAAATTCTGGTTATAGAAGCAGTACAGCAGGAAGTCCAGAAGATCCGGTACAACTGCTTCAGCACCTTCACTTTCCAGAAGTTCTACCAGATAGTTATTAGCAGCCGGGAGGAACTTAACCAGAATTTCACCAACCACACCAACACGAGGTTTCTTAACATCTAACAGTTCGATATTGTTATCAAAGTCTTCGATAATATCTTTACACAATTTCTTGAATCTGCGTCTGGAAGGATATCCGGAACCGACGAATTCCTTGCAGATTTCTGCCCATTTTCGATGCATTGCATTGACTGATCCTGGTACTGCTTCGTATGGACGGAGACGGTATACACATTTCATAAAGATATCCCCGAATACGGCAGCATAGATGCCGCGCAGCACGAGAGAAGGTGTAATCTTGAATCCAGGATTACCTTCTAATCCACTTAAGTTAATGGAGATAACCGGAATGTGTTCATAGCCGGCCTTCTTAAGCGCACGCCGGATGAATCCGATATAGTTAGAAGCACGGCATCCGCCGCCAGTCTGGCTGATGATGACCGCGATCTTATCAGTGTCATATTTGCCGGACAGGATTGCTTCCATAATCTGACCGACTACCATAAGAGATGGATAGCAGGCATCGTTATTTACATATTTAAGACCGACATCTACTGCCTGTTTGTTGTCATTTGGTAGGACTTGGATCTTATATCCGGAAGCCTTGAATGCCGGTTCTAGCAATTCAAAATGAATTGGTGACATCTGTGGGCAGAGGATGGTATAGTCCTTCCGCATTTCCTTTGTAAACGGTACTTTAGCGATAGCGGAAGTGTGAATCTCTCGTTTCTCATGGCGTTTTTCCCTTACACGGATTGCTGCCAGCAGAGATCTTACACGGATTCTTGCGGCTCCTAAGTTATTAACCTCATCGATCTTCAGTGAGGTATAGATTTTATCAGAGTCATTCAGAATCGAAGCCACCTGATCGGTAGTAACCGCATCCAGTCCACAGCCAAAGGAATTCAACTGAATCAGGTCTAGATTCTCGGTGGTCTTTACATAATTTGCCGCTGCATACAGACGGGAGTGATACATCCACTGATCCATAACATTGAGCGGATGCTCTGCCGGATGCAGGTGAGAGATAGAATCCTCTGTCAGTACTGCCATATTGTAAGAGTTGATCAGTTCTGGAATACCATGATTCACCTCTGGGTCAATGTGGTAAGGACGACCTGCCAGGACGATACCGCGGTTGCCGGTTTTTTCCAGATACTGAAGTGTCTCCTCGCCTTTCTTTCGCATATCTTCACGGCAAGCTGACAGTTCCGTCCATGCGGCATGTACCGCAGACTGGATCTCGAATGCCGGGATAGAGAATTTGTCGGACAGTTCCTCCACCAGACGATAGGAGACCGTCTCCTCATTCTTCAAGGAGAGGAATGGATGCATAAAATCCACGTCACCGTTAATAATTGCATCAATATTGTTCTTAATATTTTCAGGATAAGAGGTTACAATCGGACAGTTGTAGTGATTGTTCGCCTCTTCGAATTCATTACGCTCATAAGGAATACTTGGATAGAAGATGGTATGTATTCCTTCGTTAATCAGCCATTGCACATGTCCATGAGCAAGTTTTGCCGGATAACACTCGGACTCGCTTGGAATGGACTCAATACCGAGTTCGTAGATCTTTCTGGTGGACAGAGGAGATAATACAACTCGGAAGCCAAGATTATGAAAGAAAGTAAACCAGAACGGATAGTTCTCATACATGTTCAATACACGCGGGATACCGATGGTTCCTCTCTTGGCATCTGCCTCGCTAAGAGGCTCGTAGTCAAAGTAACGTTTTAACTTGTATTCGAATAAGTTCGGCAGTTTATTCTCTGATTTTTCTTTTCCAAGACCACGTTCGCAGCGGTTACCTGTGATGAATCTGCGTCCGCCACTGAAATGGTTAATGGTCAGACGGCAGCTATTCGTGCAGCCTTTACATTTTGCCATGGTAGTAGAGTACTCCAGGGCTTCAATGTCTTCAATAGAGAGCATCGTTGTGCCTTCGCAGTCTACATAACGCTCACGGGCAATCAGGGCAGCACCGAAAGCCCCCATGATTCCGGCAATATCCGGGCGAATTGCTTCACAGTTTGCGATTTTTTCAAAACTTCTAAGAACGGCATTATTATAGAAAGTACCGCCTTGTACTACAATGTGGTTGCCCAGTTCAGAGGCATCAGACACCTTTATTACCTTAAAAAGGGCATTCTTTATAACAGAATAAGCAAGACCGGCAGAAATATCGGCAACCTCAGCACCTTCCTTCTGTGCCTGTTTTACTTTTGAGTTCATAAAAACGGTACAACGCGTACCCAAGTCAATCGGATTACGGGCAAATAATGCTTCATGTGCAAAGTCTTCGACAGAATAGTTCAAAGATTTTGCGAATGTCTCGATGAAAGAACCGCATCCGGAAGAACACGCCTCGTTCAGAAGCACGTTATCTACCGTCTGATTCTTGATCTTAATACATTTCATATCCTGGCCGCCGATGTCCAGGATACAGTCTACATCCGGTTCGAAATAAGAAGCGGCATAGTAATGGGATACTGTCTCAACTTCTCCTTCATCCAGCAGGAGTGCCGCCTTGATCAGGGCCTCGCCATAACCGGTAGAGCAAGAATGTACGATCTCGACACCTTCTGGCAATTGACTGTAAATATCTTTGATAGCACTAATCGTGGTTCCAAGGGGATCACCTTCATTATTATGATAGAAGGAATACAGCAAAGTCCCGTCTTCTCCGACTAACGCAGCCTTTGTAGTAGTAGAGCCTGCATCGATTCCAAGGAATGCCTTGCCTTGATAGGTTGCAAGGTCTTTCAATGGTACCTGATGCTTGGCATGACGATCTTCAAAAGCGTGGAATTCTGCTTCGGTCGCAAATAGTGGTTCTATACGGTCTACTTCGAACTCCATCTTAATCTTGCCTTCCAGACGATTCTGCATCTCCTGAAGAGATACATCCAGGTCTTTCTTAGAGTTAAGGGCAGAGCCGATCGCCGCAAATAGGTGGGAATGTCCCGGAGCGATTGTATGCTCGTCGTCCAGATTCAGGGTGCGGACGAATGCCTCTTTCAGTTCGGATAAGAAATGAAGAGGACCGCCAAGGAATGCGACGTGTCCTCGGATTGGCTTACCGCAGGCAAGACCGCTTATGGTCTGATTCACAACTGCCTGGAAGATGGATGCTGCCAGGTCTTCCTTAGAAGCCCCATCGTTGATCAGCGGCTGAATGTCCGACTTGGCGAACACACCGCATCTTGCAGCGATAGAGTAGAGGGACTGATAGTTCTTCGCATATTCATTCAGTCCGGAAGCATCCGTCTGAAGAAGGGATGCCATCTGATCAATGAATGATCCGGTACCACCTGCACATACGCCGTTCATACGCTGTTCTACATTACCGCCCTCAAAATAAATAATCTTGGCATCCTCACCGCCAAGTTCGATTGCAACATCTGTCTGTGGAGCATAGTCCTGCAAAGCAGTAGATACTGCGATAACTTCCTGGACGAATGGTACGCCCAGATGTTTGGCAAG
This sequence comes from Bariatricus sp. SGI.154, assembly GCF_050313795.1. Taxonomy (NCBI): domain Bacteria; kingdom Bacillati; phylum Bacillota; class Clostridia; order Lachnospirales; family Lachnospiraceae; genus Bariatricus; species Bariatricus sp. SGI.154. Next base: position 2,838 of record NZ_JBNPMC010000062.1, on the reverse strand, counting down.
TGTCAGACCGCCGGAACCGGTGATGACCGGTGAAGCATGGATGGCTCCAAGTTTATAGATTGCTCTGCCAAGAAGGTCGGACAGAGTCTCTTGGATATTCGCATAGTGTCTCTCATAGTCAGAAAAAGCGATATCGTTGTTCTCATCGAGTATCGCAATCTTGACTGTGGTTGAACCGATGTCAATACCCAGTGTGTATAATTCTTTCTTACTCATGATCTAACTCCTTATCATTGAATCTAATCTAAAAATCAATATATGCTATGGTTTTCTTCCTATTAAATGTGTGTTATTCTACAACCTGTAACATTATACGACAATTTATCCGAAATGACAATTAACAAATGCTATAGAAATGTTAAAATCCTGTTAAGTTTTAAGGCGGAATTGACAAATACTATTCAAAACGGTAGAATTACTACAGTGCAAAACATCGGAAAAGTAAGGAGTGAAGCTATGAATAACTGGCTGGACAAATTGGAACGAAAGTTTGGAAGATATGCAATCCCCAATCTCATGTACTATGTCATTATACTGTATGCAGTTGGATTTGTTTTAAGTATGGTGAATCCATCATTCTACTATCAGTATCTGAGCCTGGATGCAAAAGCAATCCTGCATGGACAGATCTGGCGGATTGCAACCTTCATCATTCAACCGCCATCCAATAGTCTTTTATTTATTGTATTTGCATTATACCTGTATTATATGCTGGGACAGGAACTGGAGAGGGCGTGGGGTGCTTTCCGGTTTAATGTGTATTTCTTTTCAGGAATGCTGTTTCATGTGATTGCGGCATTGCTGGCATATGCACTTACGGGTCTTTCTTTTCAGATGGATACCTGGTATCTGAATATGTCTCTATTCTTTGCTTTTGCAGCATTGTATCCTAATGTACAGTTTTTGCTGTTTTTCGTGATTCCAGTAAAAGCCAAGATACTGGCGCTGATTGACGGCCTGTATTTTCTGTATGCAGTGGTGCAGGCATTTCTGCCGGCATATGGGGGCAACCCGGTATACGGAATCTATTATAAGGCGAATGCGCTGGCGGCAGTAGTATCCTTATTGAATTTCTTGATCTTTTTCCTGAGTTCAAGAAATATGAGACCATATTCACCAAAGCAGGTAAGACGAAAAAGAGAATTTCAGCATAAGATGCGGCAGGCGCAGCGCCCTGTCCAGACTTATGCGAATGGCGCGAAGCACAGATGCGCGGTCTGCGGAAGAACAGAACTGGATGATCCGAATCTGGAATTCAGATATTGTTCCAAATGTAACGGCAATTATGAATATTGTCAGGATCACTTGTTTACACACACTCATGTTAAATAGACAGCGCAGGTCAAACCAAGTAAAAAAGGAAAGTGAAGAGAGGAAAATCGGACAATGAAGAAAACAAAGATTATATGTACCATGGGACCAAGAACTGATGATGAGAACCTTATGAAGGATTTAATCCGAAGCGGCATGGATATTGCCAGATTTAATTTCTCTCATGGAACCCATGAGGAACAGAAGGCTCGTATGGATCTGCTAAAAAAAGCCCGTGATGAGGAGGGCAGACCGATCGCAATCCTTCTGGATACCAAAGGACCTGAGATTCGTACAGGCATATTAAAGGACGGCAAGAAGGTAACGCTTCGGGAGGGGGAGACATTTACCCTGACAACAGAAGAGATTACCGGTGATGAGACAAAAGTGTCCATTACATACGCTGGCCTTGTGGAAGATGTTCAGGTTGGAAGCATCATTCTGATTGACGATGGATTGATTGGATTGAAGGTAAAGGGCAAACAGGAAAAAGACATTGTCTGCACTATTATCAATGGTGGAGAACTTGGCGAACGCAAAGGTGTGAATGTTCCGAATGTTCCGGTAAGGCTTCCGGCAATTACTGAAAAGGATAGAGAAGATATTCGTTTTGGTGTAGAGCAGAAGATTGACTTTATTGCAGCATCTTTTGTACGGAATGCAGAGTGTATCCTTGAGATCAGAGCGTTTCTGAAAGAATGCAATGCACCATATATTCCGATTATCGCGAAGATTGAGAATGCTGAAGGAATCAAGAATATTGATGAGATCATCCGCTGTGCAGACGGAATCATGGTTGCGCGTGGTGACTTGGGTGTGGAGATCCCGGCAGAAGAAGTACCGTATCTTCAGAAGATGATCATTCAGAAATGTAACGATAATTATAAACCAGTTATTACCGCTACGCAGATGCTGGATTCTATGATCCGTAATCCACGCCCGACCAGAGCAGAAGTAACAGACGTAGCGAATGCCGTATATGACGGAACAGATGCTGTAATGCTTTCGGGAGAGACGGCACAGGGCAAATATCCGCTAGAAGCACTCCAGATGATGGTGCATATTGTAGAGAGTACAGAGGAACACCTGGATTATGATATGCTTATGAAAAAAGCAGAAGAGCATCGTATGAGAAGTACGACAAGTGCTTTGGGGCATGCTACTGTAACAACGGCGAATAACCTGAATGCAAGATGTATTATTACACCAACGATGTCCGGAGCAACAGCAAGAGTGGTATCCAAGTTCAAACCGAAGACAGAGATTATTGGCGTATCACCAGCCCCGGAGACCCTTCGCAGGATGCAGATCTACTGGGGTGTAAGACCGCTTAAGTCTATTCAGCTTAACTCTATGGATGATGTGTGTGAAGGCGCAATTGAATTGGTATGTGCAAAGCAGATGGCAGAATCTGGAGATATTATAGTACTGACGGCAGGAATGCCATCTTTGAGCGGGAAAGCAGACGCTGGAGTAAGTAATATGATGCGGATTGCAGTTGTGGATTAGAGATGGGAATTTAATTCT
>NZ_JBNPMC010000061.1:0-12230 GCF_050313795.1 Bariatricus sp. SGI.154 | reverse complement strand
GGATAATAATGTTGTTTATGCGTATGGGACTTAATGGTTATAGTACGTGGTAGTGGGGTTTTTCTTCGCCGTAGAGCCAGTAGGTTAGGTAGCCGCCCAGGAAGATTCCCAGAGTGCAGAGACCTGAGAATATGATGATGAAGGGGAGGCAGATCTGGCCAAATAGCTGGAAGGGTTGGTTGGTGTAGTCCCATACAGCCAGATGGAGCCATTTGTTTACTATGATTCCGGTGATGAATTCCATGGCGGTTACGAAGGTGATGCAGCGGAGAATCTGGCGCCATAATGGGTCTTCCCAGTGGACCATCTGACCTTGGAATGTGATGAATACAAGGCAGATTCCACCTAACACGAACATGGACCAGTGGGAAAATCCACGGAAAAATATTTCAAAAGAATAGTAAAGACACCCTCCAAGTGTCCATAAAAATAAATATTCACTCAATTTTTTCATGAAAAAACGCCCTCACTTGTGTTATCTATACATAGTGTGAGCGTTTTGGGATTATAATATGGGTGGTATTTATTCCCGCAAGCAACGAGCCAAGCGGACATGCTGGCATGTCCATTTGGCGACTGCCGCGTGGGTCAAAGACCCCGATGCTTGCATCGGGATCTTTGACTTCAAAACTCTGCTTTTCTTGTCATTTTTTAATCTGCAAGGCTTCCCAGATAATAGAACCCCTTGCATTCTGTCAGATGCACATCGACCAACTGTCCAATCAATTCCTGACTGCCTTCAAAATGTACCAGCAGGTTATTGCTCAGGCGTCCTGTCACCATGGAACTGTCATGATCGCTTACAGATTCTACCAGAACGGTCTGTGCGGTTCCTTCATGAACTGAACATACTTCAGAGGCTATGGTCTGCACTTCTGAAAGAAGTCTGTCAAAACGGTCTTTGATGACATCTTCCGGCACTTGATCTTCCATAACGGCGGCAGGTGTTCCGGTTCTCTTGGAGTAGATGAAGGTGAAAGCACTGTCATAGCGAACCTTTCTTACGATATCCAATGTCTCCTGAAAATCTTCTTCCGTCTCGCCCGGGAATCCTACGATGATATCCGTTGTAAGGGAGATGTCAGGTACTGCTTTTCGAATCTTCTCTACCAGTGTCAGATACTGCTCTTTTGTATATCTGCGGTTCATCTCTTTCAGTATTCTGGAACTTCCGGACTGAACCGGGAGATGCAGGTGCTTGCAGATCTTCTTAGACTGCCCCATGACTTCAATCAATTCATCAGACAGATCCTTCGGATGCGAGGTCATAAAGCGGATTCTCTCAAGCCCTTTGATCTTTTCAATCTCGCGGAGTAACTGGGCGAAGGTCATCGGCGTATCCAACGTCTTGCCGTAAGAATTCACATTTTGTCCAAGCAGCATGACTTCTACAACTCCGTCCGCAACCAGTCTTTCAATCTCACGGATAATCGCCTCTGGCTTGCGGCTTCTTTCACGCCCTCTTACATACGGCACGATACAATAGCTGCAGAAATTATTGCAGCCGAACATAATATTGACACCGGACTTAAAGAAATACTTCCGTTCGTTCGGAAGATCTTCTACAATCATATCCGTATCCTTCCAAATATCAATGACCATGCGTTCTGATTCGAAGCGTGTAACAATTAATTCTGCGAATTTGAAGATATTATGCGTACCAAAGATGATATCTATGAAATGATAACTCTTCTTCAACTTCTCCACGACTTCCGGTTCCTGCATCATGCAGCCACAGAGGCCGATCATCATATGTGGGTTCTTTTTCTTGCGAGGTTTTAACTGTCCCAGGCGTCCATATACTCTGGTATTGGCATTCTCACGAACGGTACAGGTATTGTAGATTACAAAGTCAGCCTTCTCTTCTTCTGCCTCCACATAGCCGATTTTTTCCAGAATTCCCCGGAGTTTCTCCGAGTCTCTGGCGTTCATCTGACAACCAAAGGTTGTTACGCAGAAGGTAAGTGGTCTCCCTAATTCTTCAGATTTTTTCTTTACATAACCACGTGCCTTTTCCATAAAGTCATACTGACGCAACGTTTCTGTATCTTTTTGATTTTCCAACATCATATATTTATTCCTCCTTCGCACACCCTATTCTCTGGTAATATTCTTCAGCCATCCGTATCTTTTATAATGCCTGTATATAAACGGCATTTTGTAGAATTCATCTCCCATCAGGAACAGATAAACCCAGATTGGCGGCAGTTTTATGAAAAATGCCAGGATGAACCCCATCGGAATGACCCAGCACCACAGAGTCACCGCATCGCATAAAAAGCCAAATCTGGAGTCACCGCCGGAACGGAATACAGACCCGATCCAGGTACTGTTCAACGCCATGCCGATCACATAATATGCATTGATGAACAGCATAATACTGAGATACCATTTTGCCTTTGCATCCAGATGTCCCATCGTCAGGAAAAACGGACGTAACACCAGAATCAGGATTCCTCCGAACGCCCCGAACAAAAAAGAAAGCCTCAGAAACCGTTTGGCATAGTCTTTTGCCAGTTCCAACTGGTTCTCTCCAAGCGTACGCCCCAGTATGATCGCACATCCACTGGCCGCGCCAAAGCAGAATACCGTGCCCCAATTTCTTGCTACTACGGCAATCGCATTGGCTGCCACCACATCTGTTCCCAGATGCCCCAGTATTACCGAATACATAGACCATCCTACGCTTGCCACTACATCATTGGCAAGCGCCGGAAGTGAATATTTCATAAAATCAAGGAACAAAAGCCTTTCTCTTGCCCATAAGTATGAGATACGGATTTTCGCCAGGCAGTTTCTGGCCGAATCAACCAGGCAGATAGCAAGTTCTACTGCCCGGGCAATGCAAGTGGCAATTGCGACACCCGTAAGACCCATCCTTGGGAAAAATCCAATTCCAAAGATGAAGCAGGCATTCAATACAACGTTCAGAATCAGGCTGATGGATAAGACGACTGTACTGAGCCGCACACGTTCCACACACCGCTGTACACACAGATACATCTGCGTAACTGCTGAAAATATGTAAGTCATGCTGATAATCTTAAGGTAGATCATCCCCGCTGCAATCACCGCTGGATCCTTGGTATAAAAGCGCATCACAGTTTCCGAAAAAAAGCATACGACAAACGCAAATCCCAATGCAAAAATCAGAGAGATTCGAAGCGCGATTCCCAGGATCTTTTCTACCGTAACCAGATCTCGTTTTCCCCAGTACTGCGATGCAAGAATTGCGGAACCTGATGATACGCCGTAAAAAATAAAACTCAGGATATTATAAGGCTGGTTTGCCAGCGAAGAGGCTGTCAGCGATATTTGATCTACATAGCCCAGCATGATGACATCTACAGAACTGACCAACGTATTGACCATATTCTGAAGAATGATCGGAAAAATGATCGCAAAGACCATTTTATAAAAAGTTTTATCTATCGGCTGTCTTTTTGTCAAATGGTTCATGGTCACATTCCCCTTCAGACAAACTGCTGTCTGGATTCATCGTATTCGTAATCAATTTCTTTCAAGCGTTTTATAATCTCCTCTTTCTCTACATGCATATCCTCACACAATGCATCCAGAGTATGATAGTAATCACGAATCTTTGTATTGACCACGCTTAACAATAGCATGGGATCATTTGGTAATCCTGTTAGCATGAGTTTTCTCTCCTTTATTGAATCACTCTTGTCTCCGTAATGAGCACTTTCGGTTTGATATCATGGATTTCCCCTGGAACTTCCGGGAATATCTGGAAATCGAACGCAATTGCTATAGTATGTATATCAGAATGCTCTGATAGATATCGATCATAATAACCACCGCCATAACCGACTCTGCCACGATTTAAATCAAAAGCGACTCCTGGCATAATCATAAGATTACACCGGGTATCTTTTGAATCACTGGTCTCCGAAAGTATCTCCGGCTCCAGAATCCCGTGTGCTCCGGGCCTTAATTCCTGAAAACTGTTAATACATCCAAAACGCATGGTTTTGCCAACTACCTTCGGCACCCAGACACGTTTGCCAAGTTTCCAGGCCTCCTCCATAATCTTTCGTGTTCCGGCTTCATTCTGATAATCAACATAAGAATAGAGATCCGTTGCTTCAAGAAAAAATGGATGCGATATTACAGCAGATGCAATATGATCTGTCTTTTCTTGCCAATCAGAATGCTCCATACACTTCCGCGCCCGATACACCTGCTGCCTAATTGCCTTTTTGGTTTCCATATTTCTCCCCCAGATTCGTAATACTTCCATCCTTTTCTTTAATCGAGATATTATTCAACTGACCTCGAAGATTCCGTTTAAAAGAATCAATATATTCCCGCCGCAAGATCTGCTGCTCCTTTTGCTCATCGGCAGTCAGCCCTTCTGCTTTTGACTTATGATACAATTCATTAATTCTCGCAATTTTCCGCTCGTCCATCTCTTTCGTCCTTCCACATCACATTTTCTATGATTAATTCCGTAACCTATCTTACACTATCTCTTCCCAGAAGTCCACCTCTTTCAGCTTGAATAATTCTCCAAAAACCCATACAATTCCGAAGCGTCTTCCACATATTTCCCATTCCGTATCTCATCCCTCAGAGAAGCCGGCAGTTCATCATACAGGATATTCGTATATTCATAAGGTGTTGTCTTATCACTCAGATATACAACAACATATCCATTCACTTCCATCAGATAATAACAATCATCTTTCAGCGCCTGGCCGTCAGCCGCCACCGTTGGTTCAGGGGTCGCTGCTACAGCATTCTGCTCCTCTTCTGTGACTTTTGTCTCTGCGCGTTCTTTTGCTTTCTGAAAACTCAACTGATATGCTCCTGTTATAAGCATCATCGCAATAATTGTGATTACAAAAAAACCGATACCATACTTATTTCTCATAAGGACAACTCCTTTTTTAGTATAGTATCGGTTAAAATCTGTTTATTTATACAAGTTTGCGCAAAGTTTTCTCAATCAGAAGACCTTCTCTTTCCGGATAGTCATAATTCTGGCTCTCCTTGATACAGGCACATACGAATGCATGAGAAGCCTGTACGCTTTCCAGTAAAGAATAGCCCTGAAGGAACTTGGCAAGGAACATTCCGTCGAAAGCATCTCCCGTGCCATGATATTCGCCTAATACTTCGCCGTTGCCCAGATAGAGGAAGGAATCATCTTCATAAAGCACAATCCCTTTCTTGCAATCATCCTTTGGAACACTTGTGATAATCATGTCAAAGGAACCGTATTCCCGTAACGCTTCGCACAGATGCAATACATTTCTGTGGTTCCCTGTGATTAAGTATTCTTTTCCTGTAAGAAGGTAACATTCGGTCAGATTCGGGAGTATGACATCTGCATATGGCAGCAGTTTCCTCATGGCTTCTCCATAAGAAGCATCGAAGTTACTGTAGTAATTACCGTGGTCTCCCATAATGGGGTCAAGGATTACCCTGGTATCCGGAAACTGACAGATAAAATAGATTACCGATTCTATGATATCTACATGTCCAAGATAGCCGATAAAGATTGCATCAAACTGAATCCCCTGCTCCTTATAGTGATCAGCACAAGCCTGGATATAATCTCCCGGTATATGGGCTGTTGCCGGCTTACCATATCCTCCGGTATGGGTCGACAGAAGCATCGTAGGAATCGGACACGACTCAATTCCCATTACACTCAATATCGGCATCATATTCGTAAGTGCAGCCTTCCCTACTCCACACAGATCATGAAGCAGTGCCACTTTTTTTACTGGTCTCATCTTTAGTGGTATTCTCCTCTTATCAAACGTAATTTTCTGCATATGGATACAAGTGTTGCACCTTTAGGCATACCCAGCATCTCTTCTTCTGTAATTCCGCCAAGCAGTACCATAGTAACACCATATGTAATCATAGCAACGAATAATGAAATCACTGTTGCAATCCGCTCTCCTGCGAATAATTCAAATAGCAGATGAATCACTACCGTAACAGCACCCATAATCGCAGATGCGATAATCGGAATGACAAAGGTTCGTTTTTTCTCCTGCACATAACCGATTCGTTCTCTGAGGGCATGTGCATTCAATATGCAGATTGCGCCAGAAAATACAATCTTGCTTAATACAACTGCATAAATATTCCATTTGAATACTACCATCATTAAGAATAATGAGATGGTATGGATGAGCAGTGAGATTGCCGCATTCTTTACCGGAGTCATCATATCATCCAATCCCTGAAGTACAGAATTGGTCACTGTAGACAGACAGAAGAACACGACGGAGATTGCACCCATCTGCAGCATAAGTGCAGCTGTTTTATTATCCTCCGTGAAAAATAGAAGATCCATAATTGGTTTTGCCAGTACGATGAATCCTACTGCACACGGAATCGCAATCATCATATTGAATCTTGTAACAGTATTGATTTTATTATGTACCTGTTTGCGGCTTCCAGTCTGTACCGTTGCAACCAGACTTGGAATCAGAGAGGCTGCCAACGCACTGGACACAGACAGCGGTACATTGATCAATGTATTATACTGGCTTCCGAAGATACCCATAAGGCTTGCATATTCTGTCTTCTTGAAGCCTTGTGCCGCCATAATGTTGTTGAAAATGGCGGTATCCAGAAAGTCACTGATGTTATATACTGTCGCACTTAAGATTACGGGCGCAATTGTCAGGAACAACACCTTATAGATCCGTTTGTAATTCTCTTTCTTACGGCTTCTGTCCCTTCTCATCTTGCGCTTGAATATCTTCCGGTAAGCCAGGAAGATCAGTGCAACTGTAAGCAGTGCAAAGAAAGCACCCGCAATCGTACCGATCGTTCCGCCTGCAGCAGCATATGCCGCACCGTAAGACTTGTCACCCCTGGTCTCAGCGATATTCTTTCCAGCCTGGAGAAGAAGATAGGCACCGACAATAGATGCCACTGCGTTAACAACCTGCTCCAGCACCTGGGAGATCGCCGTAGGAACCATAGAACCTATCCCCTGGAAGAATCCCCTTAATACTCCAAGCAGTGCAACCACAAGAATACACGGCGCCAGAACACGTAGCGCATAGACACTCATATCCATAGACATAACTGTTGTAGCGATAAAATCGGCTCCCAGGAAGATAATCAGGGATACCAGTCCTCCTGCAAGCAGCGCGAACATCATAGCACATCGAAATACTTTATAAGCATTCCGGTATTGTCCGACAGCAATCCTTGCTGACACCAGTTTGGATACCGCCAGAGGAAGACTGTAAGAAGTCAGCATCAGCGCAACCGTATAGATTGAAAATGCCACATTATAGTATCCCATACCTTCAGTTCCCACGATATTCGTAAGGGGAATGCGGTATACCGCTCCAATAATCTTGGTAATAACTCCGGCGATTGCCAGGATAGATCCCTGGACCAGAAAATTTTTCTCTTTTCTTTTTCGTTGTTCTGCCATAACTACTCCATCTTATCGTAAAATATTCAATCGATTCATAATCTCATTCTGCTTTGCTTCCATAATCCGGCGTTCTTTGTCTTCCATATGGTCGTAACCAGTTAAGTGTAACATAGAATGCGCGATTAAAAAAGCATATTCTCTCAAAATAGAATGTCCATATTCTTCTGCCTGGGCGATCACTTTCTCTTTAGAGATCACAATATCTCCCAGCATCAACTCGCCTGATTCCGGATGAAAACATTCCTCCTGCTCTTCCAGAAAATCAAATGTACCAGGCTCAGGGTACTCTACCATCGGAAACGACAATACATCTGTCGGTCTGTCAATTCCACGGAACTCCAGATTCATCTCATGGATCTGTTCATTCATCGTCAGCAGAAGATTCACTTCTGCCTCATAAGGACATTCTACATAATCAAGTGCTGCTTCTACTACCTGCTTGGCAACCTTTTGACATTTTAAAGGAAGTGTTAATTCCCCTTCTTCATCAAAATACAGTGTCATGATCTTCTCCTCTTATCACGATTCTTCGTTTCTTTCCCTTTCTCTCTGTTTCGGCTTCTTCCTTTATTCTCGTATTCTTCATATGCCTTTACGATTCTCTGCACCAGCGGATGACGCACAACGTCCTTGCTGGTCAGATGGCAGATGCTGATATCTTCAATATCCTTTACTACATTCGTCGCCACATCCAAACCGGAGATCTGTCCGGACGGAAGGTCCTTTTGCGTAGCGTCTCCTGTAATCACGACCTTAGAGCCGAATCCAATTCGAGTAAGGAACATCTTCATCTGTGCAGGTGTCGTATTCTGGGCTTCATCCAGAATGATGAATGCATTATCCAATGTCCGTCCTCTCATATAAGCAAGGGGAGCAACTTCGATCAGCCCCTTCTCAGAATTCTTAAGAAAACTCTCCGCTCCCATAATCTGATACAAGGCATCATATAACGGACGCAAGTAGGGATCAATCTTACTTTGCAGATCTCCCGGAAGGAATCCTAATTTCTCGCCTGCTTCAATAGCAGGTCTTGTCAAAATGATTCTTCCCACCTCGTTATTCTTGAATGCTGTAATCGCCATCGCCATAGCAAGATAAGTCTTACCTGTTCCGGCAGGTCCGAGTCCGAATGTAATCATCTGCTTTCGAATGGCATCCACATACTTCTTCTGCCCCAGAGTCTTGGGCTTGATCGGTTTTCCTTGCAGGGTATGGCAGATGATATCTTTGTCAATTTCCAGCACACCCTCTTCGCTGTCTTCCATCACCAGTGCAAGCGTATAATCCACATTCTGCTCCTGAATCGTATTCCCTCTGCGGGATAATTCCACCAGCTGGCCTAATACCCGCTTCGCCTTCTCCACGTTAGCGGCATCTCCCATAATCTTCATGCTCTCTCCTCTGGCGATTAGGGTGACATGAAGTGTTCTCTCTATCTTCTTAGCATAAGCATCAAACTGACCGAACACATTGCTTTCATGCTCGGCCGGAATACCAATGACTGCTTCCATTAATCCCATTCGCTATTCTCCTGTCTCATCTTGTTCTTCTTTTACCGGAATCTCCAGTAACTGCGCTGGGGCCTGTGTGCCGATTGGCATGAGAACCGTCAGATCTCCCTTTGCTTCGGCTTTCGCTGACCCTGTGTATATTTTAACATCATTCCGAATAATTTCTACCCCTTTTTTCTCCAAATCCGCACAATATCGCTGAAAACTTCTGCTTAATAACTGCTGAAGTTCTTTTTTTGTGTATTTTTCTTTTGTTGCCTTATACGGAGAAACGGTTCTCTTTCCATAGTAGATTGGAAGATAGAGACCTTTGCCAAGCCGTAACTGATGGAATTCACCATGCATCTCCCATGACTCATACGGATTCTTAATAGAAGCAAGCCGAATGCGATACTGTCCCAACTGGAGAAAATACTCCTCTTTATGCACCTCTGAATATTCTTTCACCAGATAAGTATTCGCTATCTCATCCTGATATGCCAGTGTCGTCTGACCTAAGATATCAGCATCAGATTCATGATACTGATAAGTAATTGTCTCTCCTGCATCATTCATAACCGGAACCTGTCCGGAGATCAGGACATCCCCCTTCTTCACTTCAGTTCCCTCCTTAACCATAGGGATACCTTTTCGAGGAATGATTTCTGTCACAATGCAATCCTGATCAGCAACAATATCCGTCGCCTGTTCTTTTGGAACGGAATTCTGTTCATCAGCAGTTTCCTGAGCCGCCTCATCAGTAGCAGGAATCGAATCCTCATTCTCTTTTACCTGGATCATCAGACGAGTGCCCTGGATCGAAGCAGACACCCAGATGATATCGTCATACTCTTTGCGAATATCCTTTACGATTCGCGCACAGTCCACCTGTGATTTGGGCATTCCGTTTTTTACATCCTGAGACTCAAGGAACTCAAGCAGTGTCTCGTCCGTACGAGTCTGATTTCCTGTAATATCAATATTCCAGATATATCTTGACATCAGAAATATCAATGCCACACATAGAAATGCTCCTGCAAAGAACAGTTTGCGCCTGCGATATTTGTGTAAAAAAAAAGGAAGACCGAACCGTCTCACAATCGTTACTTTTGTTCCTGTCTTCCTGATGATCGGTTTTAACTGCCGGAATCCCTGAATAGAGATATTCATCTCATAGGCGCCCCCGACCGGCTGCAAGCCCCATAGCAGAATCCCTTTATGACTGCATGCATTCAGGAATCTCTCTGTCGAATAGCCTGTAACCCGGATGCGGATATATCCTTTGATGTATCTGATAACTTTTAACAGCAATGCGATACCTCCTTAATGCTGATATTCAATGGACACAATATGTCCACTCACTTTCATCTCATCATTGGTATAATATACAACCTGAAGTCTCTGCCCGGCAATTCGGATCTGCCCGGATTTTGTCTGGATGCGTATCAGCGTATCCGTATATTCAATGATGCCCCGGTAATTCTCCAGACATAGTTCTGCCTGCCCGGTGATCGTTAGCACGGGCATTCCCATTGCGACATCTTTAGGCAGTTCTGATAATTCTGCGATTTTATTTTTGAAAGAGCGGCTTTCATCTTCCTGTCTTACTCTGCGTCTTTTCGATTCCATAGAGATGCCATTCATAGAGTTTGTAGTAATCTATGCGGCACGGACGCATATTATGCCAGAAGATGCGCGAAACCAATCTTGAACATAGATGACAGGAAGGTCATTCCCCAGAGAATTCTGCGTTCCTCTCGCCTGTTGCTGCTTAGTCTATGTATGTCTTTGCAACGCTCTTTTAATCTTGATGTTCCTTCTGACAGATCCTTCAAGATCTTAAGTCCTGCCCAGAATTGAAGCATGGTAAATACAAACAATATGAAACTTCGAAGCGGCTTCTTGCTTCCTGGTACAAATCTATCTGGCAAAGTTCTTCTGGTTGACATTCTTTTTATCAGATAATAAATACCTGTAGACAATCCGATAAGAGTTGATATATGATGAATCCATGTACTGATTGTTAATTCTTTTTCTCGCATGCTGTAATCCTCCTGCTGATCTTATTCTAATATAATATTGTCCTAGATCTATTGTACAGGATTTCCGGATTCACATACAGAAAAAGCGTTCGCAAATTTTTTACATAATTCGAGGTGTTTCGTATTATCGTTTTATCTATCTTAACAGGAAGGGATGCAAGGTTCGATGCACTATTATATGTTTCACAAACCCTACGGATGCGTTACTGCTCACAGAGATGACTGCTATCCTACGGTGATGGATTATTTTAAAGAATTACAGAATGACAGATTGTCTCCGGTGGGACGTCTGGATCGCGAAACAGAAGGACTGCTTCTAATCACGGATGACGGGCATTGGAACCAACAACTGATCCATCCTGCACATCATGTGGAAAAGACGTATGAATTTGTTGCAATGGGAACTTTGGATGACGCAAAACTTGAACGGCTTCAGAACGGCGTTCTTTTAACAGGTGCTACGACGCTTACAGCACCGGCGAAAGTGAAAGTTACCGGCAACAGTATCCTGGCTGAGGTTCTTCCCTCCCTTCATCCTGAAGTTCAGGCCAAATCCGCGCATAATCGCCCGGACCACCCGATTGTCTTCGGGCAGATCACGATAACGGAAGGGAAGAAACGTCAGATTCGCCGGATGATGAAAGCAGTTGGATGCTGCGTCCTTGCCTTGAAGCGTATCTCGATAGGCGAGATCATATTAGACCCTGCGTTGAAGCCGGGGCAATGGAAAGAAATCCACTAATCATCCAGATTCATCTCTTCCAGCACCGATGTACAGTGTGGACATCTGGTTGCATCAATAGCTATCTCACTCTTGCAGTAAGGACAGACTTTCGTAGTAACAGTCTCTTCTTCTTCTTTCTTAGGCACGAACCTTGCTGCCGCGTTATTCATGGCCTTGATGATAATAAAAAGCACAAGTGCCATAATCAGAAAGTTGATGACAGCAGTTAAGAACTTTCCATAGTTCAAGGTAACCTCGCCCAGAATATTCCATGATAACTTATCGAAGTTCACTCCTCCGAACAGTCCTAGAATCGGGTTGATAATATCTTCTACAAAGGAAGATACAATGCTGGTAAACGCACCGCCGATAATGATACCTACTGCCATATCCATGACATTGCCACGGCTGATAAATTCTTTAAATTCATGGATGAATTTTTTCATGATTAAGTCCTCCTCACATCTTTTCTTCACTGTTATCAGGCAGGACTTATTGTATCATAAAGCGCATAATTTGTCGAATTATATGTTATT
>NZ_JBNPMC010000060.1:0-13800 GCF_050313795.1 Bariatricus sp. SGI.154 | reverse complement strand
ACCTTCCCCGCTTCTCATAGAATTGTATCAGTTTAAGAGCTCTTTTTCAATCAGTCGCGTCATAAAAAGAATTCCCATCCCGGACTCGACTCCAAGATGGGCATTCCTGCTATTTCTTTATTTTCTGAGGATCTTTTCTGTTCAACCTATTTATTTAAAAATTTTTTTGCATATAATCCACTTATCATTGCCAAAGCACTTTCATCGTTTTGATTTCGTAAGGTTGCATTATTATGTCAGCCGTATTGTCTGTGTGGATAAGTTCCTGCTCATTTTCTTCCAGCATGCTGCACTCATAAACCGCCTGTACCTCGCGACCAAAGTGTACGACAGTCTTAGTCCGACGGTTGAATGCTTCATACATACGGATAATGGTTGCATCCTCATCCTCTGATTTCTTCACAACCTCGATCACCACATTCGGTGCATCCACATTGACTGCAGAATATACTGCCGGAGCATCTCCGGATTCATTCTCCTTCACAAGACATCTCATCGGATTATTCAATGCATATGCCTTATCAATCGTTCCCGCCTCGCGGAATCCTCCTTTATGCGGATAAATTGAAAACTTAAAACTGTGATGTTCTTTATCAGCATCCGGATTCGGATAAATGGCAGATTTTAAAAGAGAGATGCCAATCACCCCATCGTGGACGTGTGCGCCGTATTTGCAATCATTTAGAACGCTAACGCCATATCCATCTTCGGATACATCCAGCCATTTATGCATGCATACCTCGAATCTGGCGAAATCCCAGGAGGTATTGTAGTGTGTCTTTCTGGTTACATTACCATACTGAATCTCAAAAGTCGCCTCATCTGTATGAAGATCTACAGGGAATAAAGCTTTCAGGAAAATATTATGCTCATTCCAGTCAATCTCATTTCTCACAAGAATCTCCGGACTGTCTGCTCCCAGGGCTATGTACTGAACAATGAAGGAATCCAGGTATTTCCTGCTCACCTTAATGGTACAGCGAACCGGTCCCGCTTCCACAAGTTTCATTTCCTGAACATCTGTAATCTCCCAGGATTTCTCCGTATAATAATTGTTTATATCCCATGCATCATAATTGTGCGGGCGATCTTCATAGGTCATCAGGACATTTCCATTCTGGCCTTCTTTCAGAAGTTCTCTCTCCTCTTCCTTATCGTAGATAGAAGAAATCTGTCCATTTTCTGCAAGAACAACTTTTACATAGTCATTTTCCAAATGGCGTGCAGAAGCCGAAAGCCCACTCTTCTGCACTTCGCCGGAAACTTCCTTCAAACTAAATGTCTTATAACCCTTGGAGGGTACGTCATCTGCGGCAAACAGACAGGTTCCGTCAGCAAGTTTCTGAACTGCATATATCTTTTCTCCAGCGGTTACTGCCGGAGCAGCAATTTCCTCCGGACAGACAAACGATACAATCTGTTCTCCAACCATCCCATTTGGATTGAATACAATCAGAGAATTCTTCGGTGCATCTACTGCATCTGCAATCTCCTTTAATGCCTTTTCTTCCAGGATGCCTCCTGCTTTCAGAAGGTTTTCATATTCTTCCCTAGAATCATCATACACTTCCTTAATAGAAGATCCCGGCAAGATATCATGGAACTGGTTGCGAAGCACAATCTCCCACAGATCATAGATCTCCTGTCCCGGATATGCTGTAGAGGTAATCTGCTTGTTAATGCTGGAGAAGAGTTCCACATTCTCCAGCAAGAATTCTGATCTACGGTTATATCTTTTATTACGTGCCATGGAGGTATAGGTTCCTCTGTGATATTCCAGATAAAGTTCACCAACCCAGACCGGAAGATATTTCTGATCCTTTACATAATCCTCCAGAGTATGGAAGAAATCACCTGCCGTACTCATCACTGTGCGCGGACACCCGGGGATTCCCTTTGCCAGACGTCTCTGATTCTCCAGCATATCCCTTACCGGACCACCGCCGCCATCTCCATAACCAAAGCACATGAGAACTTCATCATTCAGATATTTCTGACTGTATCGTTCCCATCCGCCTTTGACCTGTGATGGATTGATGTATCCATTATACGTGGTAAAATGCGCTGTCTCCGTTCCACCTTCTACAGCGCCTTTATTATAATCACGGATAGGACTGAAGTGCGTGAGAATTCTGGTGCCATCAATCCCTTCCCATTCAAAGGTATCGTAAGGCATCTTATTAAACTCATTCCAACTGATCTTCGTGGTCATAAAATAGCGAATGCCACATTTTTTCATAATCTGAGGCAGTGCTGCGGAATAGCCGAACACATCGGGAAGCCAGAGAATCTCATTGTCTTTTCCGAATTCCTCTTGGAAGAACCGTTTTCCATGAATGAACTGACGCACCAGGGATTCTCCGGAAGAAAGATTACAGTCTGCTTCCAGGAACATTCCGCCCTCTGTCTCCCAGCGTCCTTCCTTCACACGTTCTTTAATCTGCTCGTATACATCGGGCGCATTTTTCTTCACGTATTTATAGAGTTGCGGCTGGCTGGACATGAAGACATATTCCGGATACTGTCTCATCAATTCCAATACAGTGGAAAAACTTCTGACTGCCTTATCCTCCGTAACAGCCAGCGTCCACTTCCACGCCACGTCAATATGGGTATGTCCTACACAGTATACCTTCTCCTTATCTTCTCCGGTGTATTTTTCGTAAAATTCTTTGGTAATATACTCCTGTGCTTTCTCAAGGGATGCTTCATATTCAGGGGAGTGTTCCTTGCGAAGATCCAGAAGATTCAAGGATTCGTTCAAAGCAAGAATGATATTGCGGTAATTTCTATCGGAAGGCTGCAATAAACGGGCAATCTCATATGGCACTGAAAGGTCATAGTAGTATCGCTCCGTCTTGCGATCCAGAACTTTTATGCAGGAATCCATGATCAGGCGGGAATTATGATCTCCGGCAAAAGCAGACAGCACAATTCGGAAGGTCTCCCCGGCTTTGCCGCATTCTGTCAGAATCACTTCCCGGTGATTGACATCCATCCCTTGTCTTCGTACATTATTCACGAAGATGGAAAACTGTGGATTCGTTGCATCCCATTCTCCCTCTCTTCCGGTCTTTAATTCGTAGACTACACATTTTCCTTCGAATGATTCCGGAAGGGTTATAAAAGTCTCAAACCAGAAGTATTCTCTGTGACCACCCCAAAGTTGTTGATTGCTCAGGGTGTGCCAGGAATCTGTGCGGATATTGGCAATATTGGGGTAATTTTCTTTGGATTGGATAAAACGGTAGGACTTGATGGGGGTGATGTCTGTGTAAATTAATTCTTTTAAGTCCCTTAGTAGTTTGTCAACTCTTTCTTTGATAAAAATCATGTGTGTAAACTCCTTTTTTTGGTATTGGTATTTTTACTACCGCTTCAATAGAAATGTCAAAATTTTTCTTTGCTCCGAGAATCATCTGCAGTTTCGATAATCTGCAATGCCTTTTTTGCTTCATCAGTTTCCACCAATACATCCACACCGTATATACCAAATCCTGATGCACCATGCATAGCGACACTTGCACCTGCTTCCTGTGAAAAAGCAGCAATTCCATGCTCTTTTAACAATTCTATAATTCTTCCTGCTTCTACTATATCTTTAGCATTGTAGATTTTTGTACAACCTGTCTTTGACGTTGGCGTATCTCTTTGCTCCCCATTAACTAAAATCCGGCGTCTGTTCCGGTTAAAATATGATAATACCCTGAGAACAATAAATGCCACGATTGTAATTCCACCCAGAAAAAGCAAGGACAAATATATCGTTTGCTTCTCAGTTGCTCCCATTCTTCCCAAGCATATACCATAAAGCACCGAGAAAATTCCTGCACAGATTACACTGGTGAGAAAATCTCTCCATAGTGCCTCTCTCTGAGACAGGCCTTTATCCCAGATGCCATTATGTACCATAATAAACGCATATACAATTCCGCCCACCAGAGCAATTAATGTTTCGCCCAACACCAAACGAATGTTTACTGCCAATAGAAGCTGTATGATAATAGTTCCTACACTGATCAGGAACATTGATGCAAAAGCAAGATTTCCGGCTTTTAAGGCTTTTTGCTTTACCCAATCTTCATAATCAGCTACTTTGTCTAATGTTTCTTTCATCTCTTTGTTCATGGTTGAACTCCTTTCTCCATCCAGGAGTTCTTTTATTTCAATGTCATAATAATCAGCAAGTTCAACCAATATACTAAGATCCGGCATATTCGATCCTGTTTCCCACCTGGAAACAGTTCTTGCCGATACGCCAAACTTTTCTGCAAGCTGTTCTTGTGTAAGATTATTTTCCTTACGGCATTGTTTCAAAAAAACTCCTATCTTTTTTGTGTCCATGTTGCTACCTCTCTTTCACTTACAGCTTACCAATTATTTCAAAAAATTCCACGACACAAACCGAGAATCACCTGATTTTCGACCGGACATTGCGTGTCGGGTATAGATTAATCCACAAATTAACAATTATACAAGAAAACATGAACATTTTCAATTTCCTTGCCACCTTTGGATGAAGTAAACATGCCGCCTTGTAGTGGCACTCTTGAAAAAATGCCACTATCGCAATTATGCTAAATTATTTCATTCTCTGCAACTTCCCTCACGCATGCCTGAATGTTATTCATTCTTCCAACCTATTCAAGCTGATTTTCAACTTTCAACTGCTCTGTCACACCCTGCCTGTCGGTATATTCCTTTATCAACCGAGAAAACATATTCTCTGCCTGCATTGTTTTCTTCATTATCTGACTTGTTATACACCTCTATAAATGGCTGAACATCGGAATATTTTTGTGAAAAGTGGCTCTCATAGACTTCGCCTTTTCGGATAGTGCTGTATCCTGCTCGGATATTTCCATGCTCGTCTGTACCTCTTTTTTAGTCCGCCTGTGTTTTCCCTGTTCATCATAAAACATATTTCTGGTGGCAATCTTTACTTCTCCTGTTATTATCATCAAGAAAGACTACTTTAATCTGGGTGTCCTCGGTCTTGCAGTGGAGACGAATCTGAGAGCAGATCTATGTGTCCATACATTAGAGAACATTCTGACCGCCTATCCATCTTTAGAAGGCTACATTATCCATAGTGACTATGCTGAAGATTCCCTTGAGTCCCATGTCCACCAATTCAGGTATGCGAAAGTTTCCCACTGGCCGGAGCATTAAACAAGTTGCGGCGGCCGGTTCCAAAATATGTTGAATTTTCTATTTTCGGGTGCTATAATGAGCATATAAAAAGAGCAACCGCCCACAAGGTGGAAGCCCTCAGCAAAAAACGCTTATTGTCCTAATGGACGCAGCCTATCCTGTTGGCCGACAGGGTAGGCATTTTTATTTCCGCTTATTGTGCCTATCAACATAGGTAAGCAATGCAATCAGGAACGCACCACCCAAGAAGAGCAGGCTCAACACCTCGTATGTATCCATCTGCACCACCTCCCCTCTTTGGTAAAGTTGGGAAGGTTCCACCCTGTATACGGTGCTCATGGCGAAATCTTATCACAATCTCTTGGAATAATCAATCCCCCTGCTTTTTGCCCATTTTTCTTCGGATAATGTCACGAGTACTAAAAAAGTCCAGAACCCCGTATAAACACCAGGTTCCTAGACTTTTGCCAATCATTCCATTTCGTCTCACAGGTGTTTAATTTCAATAATTTTAGTAGTGTTTTCGCTACTTTTTGTCACTATATTAGCCATATTTTCTGCTATGATTTTGACTGGCATAAAAATTGTACTCAAAATGTACTCATATATCAATCCAATAATTTGTTCTGAAATACAGAAGTTATTTCTCATTATTGCATTCGTTCCTGAATTCTTTTATTAACTTCTCAAATTCTGCTACAGACATTCTACTATACATTTTGCACCAATATTTCTTTTGAAAGAGCAGCACTTTGTGTACTGAAAGTTTACATACTTTTATCACAAGCATATTCCTCATCTGCCTCTTTTGAAACAGCATTCATGCAGTATATCAAACCTGAAAAGACAAACCAAACTATAATATCTTTAATAAAAACATTATCCCAAAACGGTAACTGATAAAATATTAAGGTTATACCCAAAACATAAAGGAAAATAATACCCCAAAGTATTCTTAACTTCTTACCAAAGAATATTTTACAACATTCCAAAATGCCTCTCTAATCTGTCTATGTACCATTGCATACACAAATAAAATAAATGCCCAGATCACAGTTGCCCATTCCCTAGTAGTTAAAATTTCCATATAGCTTTTACTCCCCAATCCGAAGTTTATTCCACTGTTATTTTTCATCAATATCAGCAAGTATCCTACATAATTTAATTACTCAAACTTCGCACTTGAATAAGTACTTGTGCACCTTGAAAATTCAATAAATACTGGCATAAAAATAGCATGATGCCACTGGTTTTGTTATAATTAAGTCACCACAACAAAATCATAAACCGGCGGCTCATGCTATGAATAAAAGTATAACACAAGACAACCAGAATGAGAAACAGATTTCTGCATCTATCAGAAGATTTTTTACCCGATTCCATATTTCTTCTGCATTAAAAGCCGCGAATGCTTACAAAACAAAAGGAATCCCGGTAATTGAGATATTCCAGTATCTTTTTATCCTGATATTTTCTAACAGAAGCATGTACATGGACCTGTTGACTGGACGAAATCACCCGACTTTTGCAAAAGATACGGTATACCGTTTTATGAAAATGGTACATATCAACTGGCTTCGTTTTACTACGTCCTTATCAGCAAGGATTATTCAGGATGCGATCGTTCCTCTAAATAACCAGAACCGGATAAATGTGTTTATTGTAGACGATTCCATGTTTGAACGTAACCGTTCTAAAAAAGTGGAGTTTTTGACAAAAGTATACGATCATGCAAAACATTCCTATCGTTTGGGATTCCGTCTGCTTACGCTTGGGTGGTCTGATGGGAGCACTTTTCTTCCTGTAAACAGCGTCCTCTTATCTTCCGAAAAGAAGAAAAGCCGCATAAACGAGGCTGCTCCGATAGATAAGAGAACGGTTGGTTATAAACGTCGCGCGCTTTCTATGACAAAGGGTACAGAAGCCATGTTAGAACTTCTCAAAGCTGCAAAGGCAGTCCGGATTCCTGCAAGATATGTGCTTTTTGACAGCTGGTTCTCATCTCCAAAATCGCTTCACGCTGTAAAAGGAGTTGGCTACGACGTAATCAGCATGATAAAAAAGACACCAAAAATGTATTTCCAATACGCCGGAGACAGCATCCCTCTCACAGAAATCTACAAGAGGAACCGAAAACGCCGTGGCAGATCAAAATACCTGCCGTTTTGCAAAAACAGCTCAAAGCGATATAAACTATCTGATTATTGACAACTTAATTACTGCCAGATATTGAATTTTCAAGGTGCATAGGCATTATCTATGTGCGAAGTTTGAGTTAATTATTATAATAGTTGCACTCACTTTAATTTGCTGTTGCAGCCATACACTCCAACTGTTATAATCAGTGCATGGGTGCTACCATACAACGGTAGGCGGTTGGTCCTTCAGCAGAGGGACTGTGACCCTCTGATTACATAGAAACCCGTACGGGAATCCACTGGAAAGGAGGGCTAAGCCAATGAGTATTGTAGATTTTATCGCAGTAGTGGGCTTCGGCTTAACCTGCTTTAGTATCGGATACACATTCGGTAAGGATAATCATAAACCACAAAAATAGCCGCCCCAGTCTGGTAAACTAAGCGGCAATTTTTGTCTAACTTTATATCGGACTAACCGTCTATCGGCAGCACTCTTTTTCTATAATCATATTATCACGCTTCCATAGAAATGTCAAAATTTTTCTTTGCTTTGAGAATCATCTGCAGTTTCGATAATCTGCAATGCCTTTTTCGCTTCATCAGTTTCCACCAATACATCCACACCGTATATACCAAATCCTGATGCACCATGCATAGCGACACTTGCACCTGCTTCCTGTGAAAAAGCAGCAATTCCATGCTCTTTTAACAATTCTATAATTCTTCCTGCTTCTACTATATCTTTAGCATTGTAGATTTTTGTACAACCTGTCTTTGACGTTGGCGTATCTCTTTGCTCCCCATTAACTAAAATCCGGCGTCTGTTCCGGTTAAAATATGATAATACCCTGAGAACAATAAATGCCACGATTGTAATTCCACCCAGAAAAAGCAAGGACAAATATATCGTTTGCTTCTCAGTTGCTCTTATTCTATCATTTCCTCATAAGGCCAATCCAAAATTCCTCCAAATTCCAGCACATTCTCATATCCCATATCTGCCAGTTTTGCGGCTGCCTGTTTACTGCGGTTCCCGCTTCTGCAATAGACAAGGATTTTCTGGCTTTTGTCCGCCAGTTCTTCCGGCTCATCTATAATATCTTCATTTGGCAGACAAATAGCCCCTATAATATGCCCTGTATCATATTCCTCCTCGGCGCGGACATCCAAAATCCGTATATCCGCTTCCGTATCCATAATCTCTTTTGCCTCCTGCGGCGTAATCTCTGTAAAACTCACTGTCTTTCCATCCTTTTCTGTATTTACCATCTGCAGAATTGCCTCCACTGTCTGCTTCTGTTGTTCCTCCCTGCTAATAGAAACAGTTTTGTCTCCTTTTTGTTGACCATAGTTTCCAAACCATGCATGGTTTCCTCCTTCAATGCAGATTTCTGTGTAATCAGATGGCATGAAACTTCTCCCATCCTCCACCTTATCCATATTCAAAACTCCATCCTCGCTTCCAAAGATGGACACAACCGAAAATGTATCCGATTTCAGACTTTTTGTAGGATATGCTGCCAACAGTACTAATCCATCCAAATCTTTCAAATGATCTGCTGAATAGGAAGCAGCCATAGCACCTCCAAGAGAATGCCCTGACAAATACCATGATTTATATTGGTACTCGACCATAATATCTGTTGCCTTATTTTGCCCCAAAAATGCCAGATTACACGGCATTTTTATCAAAAAGCAGTCTACTCCCTGTTCTGCCAATTCATATAATAATGGCAAATACGCTGTATATTCTACCTTTGCTCCTGGATAGAAAATCATGGCCCTTTCCTTTCCTGGACCATCCAGATATATCCCATCACTGATTTCTTTTACTTTTACCAATGTATCTTCCTGAAAATATTCTTGAACATTTTCATCGCTATGGTAATAATCGTTCACATACCAAAAGGAAGCGAGCAGCACAAAGGCTGCTGCAATAGTTGGTATCAGAATTCTTTTCCATTTTTTCTGGTTTTTCAACATTTCTCACTCTTCCCATTTTCTAACTCAACAAACTAGAATCTGTCGATATCTTTTGTATAGAGAAAATGACAATTCAATCAATTCTAACAGGTTTCATTCCAAACTTCTTACGAACCTTTCTTCCCAACTGATGCAACTTCTTTTCTTGTTCTTCTGTTAATTCAGGGGCTCTTTGGAATAACCTTATAATATATTCTCTCGCCATTTCTTCTGATGTAAGATTCTCGGCAAGTATCTCAGCATTATGATATAATTCCTCAGTTGTGCAAGTAAGTAATACTTCAAACATCTCATATCCTCCATCGGCGTAAAAATAAGAATTTTCAAGTGTATTACCAAACAAATGGAATCAGTCTATACTTCGTCTGCTTTGTATATTCAAAATATCCATCTAATCTATCTTTAAGCATACTATCCTCTAACGCTGTTCGTATTACAATGATTGCAGCAGTTATAGCCATACATATCCAGACACTAACATAGGGAAAAATCAAGGATAATCCAATACAGTTTAATATTAGTCCGCTATATGCAGGATGTCGTACAATTCTATATGGTCCTGTTGCGCAAACCTTTTGATTTCTGTCGCTTTGAATCCTCGCTGTAGATTCTAAAAAAGTGTTTTCTAAAGTCGCTTTTGTCGAGATCCCTGCTGCAAACAAGGTTAAAACAATTCCCAAATAATATGCAAAATTTAAGTGCTCACTGTTTTCAGATATACCAGTTAATAAATATACTGCAAAGCAATTTAATATCCAAAATACAAATAGAAGTATCTTATCCCATATCGGAGAATCTGTATCCATTTTCCCTCGTTCTGCCAATGTTTCCTCATTTGCTTTGAACAGAATCCAACTAATATTATATCGTATCTAATCACGTCCTACACTCATTCTTCTGCCTTATACCCATTTCCCAATACAGGTGCATAAATTGCTGATACCCGCAGTTCATCCTCCCTACTATCATCTACTAAAATTCTCATACTTTCTTCCCCTTTGTCAAATCATAACTTTCACCTATCATGCGCTTAATATCTTCTTTCGGAATCGTCCCATCTAAAATAATGGAATTCCAATGAGTCTTATTCATATGATACGCAGGAACCACCGATGGAAAGGCACTCCTCCAGAAATCTCGCCATTGCGGATCACACTTTACATTTACCCACACCTTTCCATCTTTATTGTAAATCAGAGCAAAAGATTTTTGGGAATCCTTATGTCGCATAACACACCAGTTTGAATCGTGAAACGGATAATCTTCATAT
The DNA here is from genome assembly GCF_050313795.1 of Bariatricus sp. SGI.154. Classification (NCBI taxonomy): domain Bacteria; kingdom Bacillati; phylum Bacillota; class Clostridia; order Lachnospirales; family Lachnospiraceae; genus Bariatricus; species Bariatricus sp. SGI.154. The sequence continues at coordinate 3,255 of NZ_JBNPMC010000060.1, read as the reverse complement.
ACATTTTCAAAAGATAGACAATATGTAATTACTTCTTGCTTTTCTTTCATTGCCATTTTCCTTTCTTGAATACAAAACTGGAAGCTATCGAATTCTCTTCCAAATTATTTTTTCTCCGAAAACATATATGCCTGTCCCGCCCATGCAAACAGTTCTTCGTCCAAATCAGACATTTTACTGATTATAATATGAGTTGTCCATCGCCCGGGGTAAGGTTCTGTCTTTACTGCTACACGCCCAGATTTCAAAGGATAAGGAGACCCAAGTATCAAAACAAAATAACTATCCGGAAGTCCATTTGTTTTCTCCTTAGAGTTGAAACTACTGATATCTACGCATGGTTTCCGGTTTCCAAGCACCACTTTGCAATCCTCTGAATTAACGCAGCATCAACCTTGCCATAGGGGATTCGGATCGTTCCCTTATCAGTTTTGTATCCTTGTAATTCTTTAGAAAACTGTACCACAGCAGCAGGCCCCGGATACAATCCGATGTGTTTCTTTGAAGCGGCAAAGTGAAGGATATTATGCTTTTTCCAATAAGTCGGCATACTCCAGGAGATACGTTCTTCCGCTTCCGGTAATACACTGCGAAGAATCTGACGGATATAGCGCAGATCTTCCTGCTTATCCTCATCCTGGTTCAGGATATATTCATCAATCGTCTTTGGCTTTTCACCGCAGAAATGACTCTGCTCTTTTTTCTTAAACTCTCTGCCACATTTAGGGCATTTCCACATAGACATTTTCTCACTGTCTCTTTCCTGAAGAACCACTTCAACAATATCACCAAAGTTTTTACCGATCTGCTTACGTATCTGTTTTGAAACGCCGATAATGTAACAAGGAGTCCCCATTTTTACCACTTGCCCACGGTACGGAATACCATCAAAAGTAGCATTCACCATCAGACGCCCTTTGCCAAAAAGTTCTTTGATATCGTAAGGAACTTCTACATAGGCAGCATCCATATTCTCATTTTGAAGAATTATTGCACAAAATTTTAATTCCACGTTATTTCCCCCTCATTAAGTGAATATCATCCTCCGCAAAATACCGATTTCTATACATCATATCACAACATTCCTTTTTCACACATCTATTTCTCTCTGCTCGTCAATTTCTCCACTCCTTTGTGGGGAATGGCTATGTATCATTCCCGCTATTTTAACGGGAATATGCCGCTATTTTTTTTCCTCTGCTAATCTGCGTTCATCAACAACATCGTAAAAATCATAAATAAACTCTATTACAAAAGATTCCTGAACTTCTTGTAACGGCTCCAGCGCTTCAATTAAATATGGATATTCCATTCCGGCAATACCGAACAATCCACGAATCATATGAAATGCCTCGGTAATCCACTCAAATCATGCTTTTTTATTTATTTTTACTCATTCGATTTTAGTTCCAAAATAGTATCACGGGCATTATCGGATGTCAGAAAACCCAGTGTTTATGCGGATTCCCGGCTCTCTGTTTACTATTCAAACTCGTCTCATAGGAGTTTGATCTCTGTAATTTCAATGGCGTTTTCGCTACTTTTTATTGCTATATTCGCCATATTAGCAGGCATGATTTTGACTGGCATAAAAATTGTACTCAAATTGAACTCACGCCAAGATAACAAAAATTATTCTTCGATCAGCGTCATATTGATCAATTCCTGCAATTTTTTCTGCAATACCTCTTTATCCGGCAACTGCAGTTTATATTCTGCCACCATCATCGGAAACAACGTTCTGCTCATTGCATATTCTACTACTTCATCATCCTTAGAAGCACATAAAATCATTCCTACACTCGGATTTTCATTCTCTTTCTTCTTCTGACGATCTAACGCTTCCAGATAAAAATCCATTTTAGAGATGTATTCCTGTTTGAATTTACCAATTTTTAATTCAAAGGCAACCAGGCACTGCAGTCCTCTATGGAAGAATAATAAATCAATTCGGAAATCTTCACCACCAACCATATGATTCTTTTATGCAAGGGGTTATATAAAAATGTCTCTCTTCTACAGTTTTTGCTTTGGACATAATAGCAAGATGGTTACTCCAACTAATTTGTGTCAACAGTGTTGTCACAAATTCATCATTGCAGTAAGTCTCATAAAATTTTTTCATTCTATATAGACCACGTCTATTGAATCCTTTTATACCTGGAAAGGCATCCTGGATTTCTTTAGCAACAGAATCTATATAAGCATCTCCAAAAGTTGTATTTTCAGCCTCTTTACTTAAATACTCGCCTACTTTCCAATACATCCGAATAAGTTCTTCATTTACCTTTTTTAATGCATTGTTTCTCGAATCCTCTATAATTTTGATGAGATTCCCTGCAGAACTAATTTCATTTTTCATCCAATGTTTTCCTTTCATTTAACACATGTTGAAGATAATACTGATTCTAATTTGTGTCAGCACTACTGACACAAATTATTTTGGATGTCCAACCTTTCTTAATATGCAATAGGTAGAGCAAAATACATTTTGTTTTCACCATAATTCTCAATGCTCTTTACATCTGTGACTGTCTAAACTTTTGCGATTTTCTCAACTCTATAAATTGGAAGTTGTTGCCCTATAGTTACCTGAGACACCATATATCCAACTGCTCACAAATACTTATAATCCGAAAAAATGCACCGGTGCCAACTTAATAATAGCAGCCCCACCAAAAGCAACAACTGCAATTGCAATTAAGCGAATTGGTTTCGGAAAATTTTCAAGCATAAAAACCTTCCTACTCTTGCTACGTAGCTTTCTTAAAGAACCTGTAGTAAATGCTGCCATCAATATGACTGTCACGAATACCAAAGTCTCACAATAGTCGGTAAGTTTTCCCGGCACATCATTATACATATATGTGCCTGTTTCATGCAGAATCAAGTAGAGAACCAATGCACAAAGTCCCATGATGCTTTGAACTCTCATTTCCTTAAAAATGTTCTCTTTCTCTGTAGTGGCATAATCCGACATTGTCTTAGCAATTTCTCTTTCTTCTTCGTTCATAATCTCGCTTTTCCTTTCTCCATTGATAATCTCGGGAATACTCATCTCATAGTAATCTGCAATATCAACAAGAATACTGATATCTGGCATATTGCTTCCAGTTTCCCAACGGGATACTGTCCTGCCGGAAACATTTAATGCATCTGCCAACTGTTCCTACGTAATACCTTTTTCTTTGCGAAGTTCTTTTAAAAAACTTCCGATCTTCATTTAATCCACATCAAGTCCTCCTTTCATCATCA
>NZ_JBNPMC010000059.1:0-14322 GCF_050313795.1 Bariatricus sp. SGI.154 | reverse complement strand
AGTTTAAGAAGCAAGACAAAATTCAATTCTTTGTTCCAGACATAAATAAAACTCTTATTTGTCCATCTGCATAATTTCACAAATAAGCGTTTTATTTTTAAATATTTTCACCAATAAATCCACACTATACTCAACTACATCTCCCGTTCTGTATGAAATGTAATCTTATTCAGTGCCTCATTCATTTCCAACATTTCTTCTTTTGTCATTGGTTCAAGACTAGCCGTTCCCATCATTCCTATCATACGCAGTACTGTAAAACCGCCCAGCATCCTGAGCATATTATCATTGAATACCGGTCCGGTTCCACCTTCACTTTCTTCCGGCTGCGGTCTGCGGCTTAAGATGTTTCCGATCAGATTCAGGAATTTTTCTTTTCCTTCTTCCGTACTAACAATATCTTCTACCTTATCGTTCAAAGAGAAATATCCTTCTGGCTCTGTAATGTCAAACCAGTTCAGAACAGCCCCTTCTTCTTTCAGGCGATACGCTTCATTGAACTTCTCCACCTTACGGATATAACTTCCGTCTCTGCATTTGCCCGCAACAGCAACTAATATTGTTTCACCTTTATTAGGTACCTGGAAATAAAAGAAATGATCTTTACTTTCTTGTTTTTCCAGACTTTTTCCATTTACAAACAGTTCAACTTCCGGCAGCCTCAAACTCCTTCAGTATAATCTCCTGCTTTCGGATCAGATATGTGCCAGTTAAGCGCTTCACATCCATATTCACTCACACCAACCGGAAGATTCGGGAATTCCTTATGGAAATTATCAAACCACGGACCATTCATCTCAATGCTGCCGCCATACCACCCAAATATGTATGTACCTCCTGATTTTCACTCTACATTCCCTTAAAATCATATATTCCGTGATAATTTCTCATAATACCGGTCTACGTAAACAGCATAGATAATCCCTCCAATCACGTAAGCCACCGCTGTCACTGCGAATCCCATCGACAGACCGATACTCTCCTGGAACATTCCCATTACAAATGAACCGATTCCGATTCCAATATCATAAGACAACAGATAAGTTGCATTGGCAGTTCCACGCTGCGGTGCCGGAGTCGTCCCCGTCACAAATGCCTGGAACAATGGCTGCAATATTCCATATCCAAGCCCCAGAAGGAACCCTGCACTCAGAAGATGTATTGCTTTCTCCATGAAAGCGTAACTTACCATTGTCAGAAGAAGTACGATAAGGCTTATTACCACCAATCCTCTATGTTTTCCTTCATCCACCAGTTTCTGCGTTTCAATCACTTCTCCTTCTACATAAAAAGGAGGGGCAGCCCTTGAACCGTCCCCCTTCATATCACAACATTCTAGTACATATCCGGGTTTTCCGCTGCTGCGGCGGATGCTGCTTCTTTGATATCTGCAATCGCGGCTTCCGTCGTAAGAAGTGTAGATGCTACACTGACCGCATTACTCAGCGCGCTTCTCGTAACCTTTACAGGATCGATCACACCAATCTCAACCATGTCCGCATATGTTTCGGCAGCCACATCGAATCCTATGCCAGCCTCAGATTCTTTCACCTTGTTCACAATAACAGAACCTTCCAGGCCGGCATTCTCTACAATTGCACGAAGCGGTGCTTCCAAAGCCTTCTCTACGATCTGTGCACCTGTCTTCTCATCTCCATCCAAAGCAGTAATCACTTCTGCCAGATCCTTCTGCGCATGTATATATGCACATCCGCCGCCGGCAATCACTCCCTCTTCCACGGCTGCTCTTGTTGCATTCAGTGCATCTTCAAGACGATATTTTGCTTCTTTCATCTCAGTCTCTGTAGCAGCGCCAATCTTGATGACTGCCACGCCGCCGCTAAGTTTCGCCACACGTTCTACTAATTTTTCTTTATCAAGATCAGAAGTCGTCTCTGCTGCCCGTCTGCGGATACTTTCTATACGCTTTGTAATCTCTTCGCCTTTCCCCTGACCACCGATGATAACCGTATCATCTTTGGTCACTCTTACGGCTTCTGCACTTCCCAGCATATCCATAGTCACATCTTTCAACTGCATTCCCAGATCATCTAATACTGCCCGGCCGCCTGTCAGAACAGCGATATCTTCCAGCATGGCTTTCCGGTTGTCTCCATACCCCGGTGCTTTGACTGCAACAACATCCAGCGTTCCTCTTAACTTATTTACAATCAGTGTTGTAAGCGCTTCTCCTTCCACATCGTCAGCAATAATAAGCAGACGACTTCCTGCCTGCATAATCTGCTCCAATAATGGAAGAATCTCCTTAATATTAGATATCTTTTTATCCGTGATCAGGATATATGGCTTCTCCATATTCGCTGTCATCTTCTCTTTATCATTGCACATATATCCGGAGAGATAGCCTTTGTCGAACTGCATTCCTTCTACCACTTCAATCTCCGTATTCATAGTCTTGGATTCCTCAATAGTGATCACGCCATTCTCTCCGACCTTCTCCATAGCATCTGCGATCATCTGACCCACTTCATCGTTTCCTGAAGAGACGGCGGCTACTCTTGCGATATGATCTTTGCCGGTTACCGGACGACTCATTCCGATCATGGATTCCTGTACGGCATCTGCCGCTTTTTTCATTCCTCTTCTGATGACCATCGGATTCGCCCCGGCGGCAATATTCTTCATTCCTTCGCTGACCATTGCCTGTGTAAGAACCGTCGCTGTTGTCGTCCCATCTCCGGCAACATCGTTGGTCTTTGTGGCAGCTTCTTTTACAAGCTGTGCTCCCATATTCTCATAGCGGTCTTCCAACTCAATCTCCTTGGCAATTGTCACACCATCATTCGTAATCAGCGGAGCGCCATATGACTTATCCAAGACTACATTCCTGCCTTTTGGTCCCAGTGTGATCTTAACCGTATTCGCAAGTTTATTCACACCTGTCTCCATCTTTTTTCTCACATCTACATCGTAACTAATAGCCTTTGCCATAACTTTCATCCTTCTTTCTTATCTATTCTACTTTTGCTATAATGTCATCTTCAGACACGATTATGAATTCTTCCTCATCAATCTTAAGTTCTGTACCTGCATACTTGGAACAGATCACTCTATCTCCTTCTTTCACAGATGCCGGAACGGTCTTTCCATCGACATATTTCCCAGACCCTACCGCTATTACAACTGCTTCCTGTGGTTTTTCCTTCGCACTGTCAGGAAGGATAATCCCTGATCTTGTTGTCTCTTCCGCTTCTTTATGCTGCAATACTACTCTGTCTCCTAATGGTCTGATCTTCATCTTCTTCCACCTTGCCTTTTTAAAATCTTCTATCTGTAAACCAATTATCTTTTTCAATTAAATAAGGGGGCCTTGTACTTCTGGTCTTAACCGTCTGTACAATAGCCCCTGGTTTTCGGAGGACGCAGGAGTGTATCTTACACTCCTGCAGCAGGCATCCCGTAATCCGAATGCCTTAAGTAAAATATCAGCCTTCAATAGCGATGTAATTATTCTGTTCCACTCTGCGCGCTTCCTCTTTCGGCAAGCTTAATTTTAAGATTCCGTCCTCGAACTTCGCATGGACATCTTCTTCTTTTACTTTATCTCCTACGTAGAAACTTCTGCTTACGGAACCTGAGTAACGCTCTCTTCTGATATATTTTCCATCAGAATCTTTCTGATCATTGTTCACATTCTGTACTGCCTGGATACCCAGATATCCATCTTTCAATTGTACTTTGACATCTTCCTTCTTAAATCCTGGCAGATCAATATCAATCTCATATCCCTGGTCTGTCTCTTTCACATCTGTTCTCATCACATTCTGAGTGTTACTCCCGTGCATAACTCTGCTTGTTCTCGGGAATGAAAAATCCATCAAATCATCAAATAAATTCTCTCCAAAAATACTATGCATCAACATAAAACATTTCTCCTTTCATCTGTTATATTTGTACTATAACACATGTAATTAGCACTGTCAAGAGTCGAGTGCTAATTTTTTAATACTTTTTTCCAATAGATAAGTATCAATTCTTAATATCAAAAAACTGCACTATCTGAACAGTATCAAAAGACCATAGATTCCTTCCTAACCGCCAGATAGCGCAGCAAATTATAATTGTTTTTTAAGATTTCTGATCTCACGCTGTATCCTTCTGCATATACCTTGGTTATCCTTTCCTCTGGCAATAACAGTATTCAGCCTTACTTCAAGTAATTTGATTTTTGCGCTTGGATCCATACTTACACCACCTTTATGTACTATTTTATTTAGTCTTTTTTATCACAAATCAATCTTAAACCTTATTATTATAACAGAGTCAAGTGTTATTGAATTTTTTCTATACTAAGATAATCTTGTTATACTGCGCATATTGAAAGAGAATATCTCCGATACCACATCCAAAAAGATCTACCGGCTTGCACCTGCATATATCTCATTCCACATCTCTTGCTCACGGGTTTTTATATTCATATTAATTCACCAACATTTCCTTCACATAGATTTACATTTATCTTAAACCTTGTTATAATAATAAGGTCAAGCATGGCATAAAATACCTTATTTCAGGAGGTTCTTGACATATGAGCCAATACCTTAAGATTAATGAATTCGCCAAATTAAGAAATATCAATGTTAATTCCCTACGTTATTATGAAAAACTGGGAATCTTAACCCCGGCCAAGACAGACCCAAGAACCGGATATCGCTATTATCTTCCCGAACAGTTAGGGCTTCTGGATACGATTATTCTGTGTATCCATCTTGGAATTCCATTAAAAGAACTGGACACCTACACGGACAGCCAGGGCAACATGAACGAACGGAAGATTCTTGAGGATGGAAAGAGACTTCTGGAACAAAAGATTGCAGATATGCAGATTGGTCTTGAACTTACAAAGTTCAACTTAAGCACCATGGAAGTCAATAAGCACTATCACGACCAGACAGGAATCTATGAGCGCAGGATACCAGAGCGCTATCTGATCGTTGAACCATTCTGTGGAAACTGGAATGACATCATGCAAAAAGAAAAGACGGCCATACAATTATTCCATCATGCACAGGAACATGCACTGTCCCCGGTATTCCCTGCCGGAATCTTAATCCACTACGGAAAAGATAGTATTTCATACGCTTTTTACTTTCAGGTTCTTCACCCGGATAAGGATAACCGACAGATCATCCGTCTTCCAGAGTGCACTTATACCTGCATACAAGTCAAACTGACACCGGAAACAGATATTTTGGAAGTGCTGGATAAGCATTTTACTCTGGCAGAAGAAACAGATCTTCTGATTTCCAATATGATACTGGACAAACTTCACTTTGACAGCAGACATTCTGAGATACAGGTGCCTGTTCTGTCCCCACATTAAGAAAGGAGACGTACCATGATTCGAATCGCAATCGTAGAGGACGAAAAGTCTTATGTACAGACTCTGGAAAAGTATCTGAAAAAATATGAAGAAGATTATTCTGTCTCTTTCCAGATTCAAGCGTTTTATGATGGTCTTGATATTCTTACAGACTATACTGCCCAGTATGATATCATTCTTATGGACATCCAGTTAAAGCATCTGGACGGAATGAAGACTGCGGAAACGATCCGTCAACTGGACGAAGACGTGGCATTTATCTTCATAACTTCTACTGTAGAATTCGCTGTCCAGGGATATCTTGTCAATGCACTGGGCTATGTTGTAAAGCCCGTTACCTATCTCGCATTTTCACAGATACTTAAAAAGGCAATTGCTTACGTGCTCGCCAAACAGACGAAGAATTATCTTAATATTGAAGTAGACGGCGGATTCTTAAGACTGGATACCTCTAATATCTATTATATTGAAAGTCAACGACACTATATTATGGTGCACAGCGGAAAAGGAGACTTTCTTACAGCCGGACCCATGAAAAAAACAGAGACGGAACTTTCTTCTAAAGGATTCTGTAAATGTCACAACGCTTACTTAATTAATTTGCATCACGTGACCGGGATTATAAAGAATAACGTCCTTCTCTCCAACGGTCAAGAACTTCCCATAAGCCGAGCAAAGAAGAGTGTCTTCATGGATGCCCTGACCAACTATATCGGAGGTACTCAGTAATGGAAACTACAATCATCATGGATATCCCTCGTTTTTATACGGCACTGGCAGAATGGGGTGCCTGTCTGCTCTCCGTTCTCATACTACCGCCCAGAATCACTGGATGGAAACGCAGAGCCACCATCCTGGGCGCTCTCATCGTATTCATCCTATATCATGGATTTGCCGGCACATTGCCGCTCTTCTTATGGATTCCCGGCATGACCTGTGCAATTCTTCTGATGTATGGATTCCTTCTGCTAACCTGTAATGTCAACTGGAAAGATGTGGGATTCTGCTGCGCACATGCCTTTGTTCTTGCCGAATTCACCGCATCAATTCACTGGCAGGTCTATGTGTGGTGTGTCTCGTATTTTCATACGGAGAATAAGGCCATCTCCGTTGTCACTATGCTGCTCACCTATATATTGATTGATGTGATATATTACCTGATGGCACGAAAGTCCATTCCCGATGATGAACCAATGGAAATCAGTACTCGCGAACTCATAAGCTGCATTCTGATTGCTCTCAGTGCTTTTGCAATCAGCAACCTTAGTTTTATCTCGCCAAACACACCTTTTTCCGGCATATCAGGTTCTATTCTCTATATACGGACATTGGTTGATTTTGGCGGACTTGTGGTTCTCTTCTCGCTCCAGGCTCTCCGGTCAGAATTGCGGATGCAGAATGAAAACCGTGCCATGAACCTCGTGCTCCAGCATCAGTACGAACAATACCGACTCTCCATTGACAATACCGAACTCCTGCGCAAGGAATTCCATGATCTGAAGCATTATATGATTGCAATCCGTGCGGAAGAAAATCCCCAGAAAAAGGAGCAGTATCTTATGGAAATGGAGGAAGCCATTCGGACTCAGGAAGCATTTGCCAATACAAATAACAGCGTTCTGGATGTGGTGCTGACAACCAAGAGTATCTACTGTGCCCAGAACAATATCCGCTTTACCTGCATGGCAGACGGACAACTGATCTCATTTATGCATGTTAAAGATATCTGCTCCATCTTCGGGAATGCACTAGACAATGCCATTGAATGCGTATCCCAGTTCGAAGAATCCGATAAAAGGCTGATTACACTTTCCATGTATCAGAAGAACCAACTGCTGATGATCCAGTGTGAGAACTACACCGAAACCTCTCTGACTCTTCAGCCGGGGAAACTGCCCTCCACCACCAAAAAGGATGCTTTCTGCCACGGATACGGACTCAAGAGTATCCGCCAGGTTGCTGAAAAATATGGTGGGTCTATGACAATCCAGGCGAAGGATCACTGGTTTACATTAAAAGTGCTTATTCCAATAAAATAACAGATACTCCGGCATCAGACAGATGAACTTTTGTCTTTTGCCGGAGCATCTGTTTCCAGTCAGTTTCTAGCACGATTTCAGTCGCTTCTCGTATTCCTGATTCGCTTTTCGGTTGGAGAAGAAGCCCCCGATAATCTTCTTTATTCCTCTCAGGAAATGTCCATTCACCACTTCTACCATCCCATCCACCATACGCATACTCACTGCCCCTTCTGTCATCTTGGCAATTCCCCTGAATGGCATATTATAGATAAATAAGATATTCAGATCCGGCTTGCCCTTCTCTTCACTCTTTTTCTTCATAATAGCAAGACGTTTATAAATGAACCTTGCCAATCCACTTTTCGCATAATACATCTGGCAGACCGCATCATTCGGTCCCAGGTCTCCTGACCATTTCCCGTAAGGAATCGAATGACCAAGCAGAGTCTCGAATTCCTGATTCTCCACCTGCTGTACCAAGCCAGAGTAGTAAGATGGCATCTGCTCTTTCTCGTACGGATATTCGTCAGTTGTTCCTTCTACTTCTATGCTTCCCTGAAGCCGGATATCTGCCACACTGGCGCCAATCATAATCTGATAACTACCGCCTTCAACTTCCCACTGGTTAGTCTTCACATTCCAGTAACGGAAGGTCTTGTCATCGAATACAATCCTTACCTCACGACTCTCGCCTGTTTTTAAAAATACTTTGGCGAATCCTTTCAGTTCTTTGACCGGGCGGAAGACCTTGCCATCTTTCATTCCTACATATAACTGGACAACTTCTGCTCCATCATATATTCCTGTATTCGTCAAGGTACACGTCACACCCTGATTATCCACCTTAAGATCCGCGTATTCAAACTCTGTATAAGACAAACCATATCCAAACGGATACTGCACCCGCACCTGACTGGTATCATAATACCGGTACCCAACATAGATACCTTCCCGATATTCTGCATTACGTTCCATGCTTGGGAAATTACGAAATGCCGGTGTATCTTCGTAACGGATTGGATAAGTCTCATTAAGTCTTCCGGAAGGATTCACTTTTCCCGTCAGAATATCTAATATGGCACCTGCTCCTGCCTGTCCATTCAGATATCCATGAAGGATTGCTTTACAGCAGTACTGCCATGGCATCTCTACGGAAGCCCCGGCACTCAGAATGCCTACGATATTATCATTGACCTGAGCGATAGCCTCAAGAAGATCAATCTGATTCTGCGGAATCCGCATATGGTTCCTGTCCATTCCCTCTGATTCACTCAATTCATCCAGCCCAAAGAAATACAGGATAACATCCGCTGCTGCCGCCACATCCAATGCCCCCTTCTTCAAAGCCGCATCCTCTTCGCCGGTTCTTGAATATCCTCTTGCTTCTCCTACAATCTGAAGATCATAATCACCCATCTCTTTCATTTTCACGATTGTCTCGAGACTGGTTGGATTCACCATAGAAGACCCTGCTCCCTGATATCTTGGATCGAATGCAAAATCACCGATAACAGCCACCTTGCACTTTGATTTTAATGGCAGAATACATTCGTTATTCTTAAGAAGTACTGTGCTTTCCTGCGCTGCTTTTCTTGCAAGGTGATGATGGCCAAGTTCATCAAAATGCTTCGATCTTCCTTCTGCCATTTGACTTAACACCAATATCGCATCTACCAGATCATCCACACAAGTGTCCAGTTCCTCCATTGACAGTGTCCCATCTTCTATCGCCTTAAGAATCTCTCTCGCAGAATCCAATCCCGGAGCCGGCATCTCGATGTTGGACCGGCATGCAACTCCTTTTACGTGGTCATTAGATGCTCCCCAGTCTGTCACTACGATTCCGTCAAATCCCCACTCATCACGCAGGATTTCCTTCAAAAGATGCTCGTTTTCATTGGCATAGACTCCGTTTACCTCATTATAACTGGTCATAATCGCCTTCGCATTGCCTTCTTTTACTGCAATCTCGAATCCTGTCAGATAGATTTCCCGAAGCGTCCGTTCATCCAGCACAGAATTCATCGCCATACGTCGCAGTTCCTGACTGTTCACTGCAAAATGCTTTGGGCAGGCATACACACCCTTACTCTGGATTCCCCTTACATAAGAAGCCGCCATTTTCCCTGCCAGGTATGGATCCTCTGAAAAGTACTCAAAGTTCCTTCCACAGAGTGGACTTCTCTTAATATTCAGCCCTGGTCCTAAGAGTACATTGACTCCAAGTGCTCCGGCTTCTTCTCCCAATGCCTGTCCGATTTCTTCTCCTAATCCCTCATCCCAACTATTGGCAATGGCTGCCGCAGTCGGAAAACAAGTGGCCGGTACGGAGGCATTTAACCCCAGATGATCTCCTTCGCCCTCCTGCTTACGCAGACCGTGCGGTCCATCTGAGAAGAAGATGGATGGAAGGGAGAGTCGTTTGACCTCCCTCGTCTCCCATTCGGATGCCCCGCTTAGAATCGCCGCCTTCTCTTCTAACGTCATTTTATTAATGATATCTGCATGTTTCATCTCGCTCACCTATTTTTCTTTAAATATCACTTTCATGATTGGGAAAAATACCCAGAAAGATATAATACAGTTAATCAGCATCGTAACAATATCCGCAATCGTCATTCCTACACCTTTGCCCATCACATCCATAAACCATGCATAGATTGGAGCCTTGTAAAGTCCCTGGAGCGCTGCCGCACCTACAGAGATGATGACCCATGCAATAAAGTACCAGAATGCTGCTTTTCCTATGCTGCTGCTGGACTTAAATGTCACATTCCTCTGCAAGAAGAAATTAATAATCTGCGCTGCCAGAAGCGTGATCTCCACAGCCAGGAAATATGCCAGTCCGCCGCCACCGCCGGAAGACATAGAACCTGCCGCATAATCGAACACATAGTAAACACTGCCATCCAGGTTATGTCCTACCGGAAGAATCTGGAAATTCATTTCAACAAGACTGGTGAATCCAAATATATATTTAATCAGAGGCATCATGATCATCTGTAAGATTGTCACGCCATTACTGATGATAAAAAATACAATAAACTGTGCAACAGCCGGATGCTTTTCCTGAAACCGGGTCCAGGCATTCGCTGTATTCTTAATCTCTGCCTTACTTGCCATCTTTTTATCCTCCATCTATTTCTTCGTTTTTGCAGGTCTTAACAGTCTGCGAATCCACAGCGTGAATCCGATCACTGCCAGAATATCAATGACTGCCAGAAGCGGAATCCACCACTTAAAGTTGTCTACGATTGCCGGCTTCTCAATCGGTGTGGCTGCCATCTCATTATAAGATGCATTCTCATATGCTGCATTCAGCCACATATATAATACATTCTTTGACGCTCTTCTAAGCGCCTGCTTGAAACTGTTAGACTCTGTCTCATACTGGAATGTTCCGTCATTAAGCCATCCGTCCATCCAGAGGTCGCCGCCGGCACGCAGTGCCTGATCCATGTTCATATAGATATGGTGGTCACTGTAATCTGTCAGGAAAGTTCCATGATATCCCCATTCCTCACGTGCAAGATCCATCAGTGCTTCGCTTCCGCCTGCCCATACTGCGCCAACTCTGTTATAAGCTGTCATCATACCAGTCGCTCCGCCATCCTGAATGATCATCTTGAATGGCTTCAGGTAGATTTCTCTTAATGCCTGTTCTGTCAGCCATGTGTATAGCCCGTCTCTGAGTGTCTCCTGGTCATATACCGCATAGTGCTTCACATATACGTAGATTCCGGCATCCAGTGATCCTTCCACTGTCTTAGAGCCCATCACACCGGTAAGGTAACTATCCTCTGAATAATATTCGTAATTTCTTCCGCCGAATACAGAACGATGCAGGTTAAGTCCTGGTGCATACCATCCCGAGTATCCGTAATCTCCTGCCTCTGTTGCAAGCGCCACACCGAAGTCATAAGCCAACTGCTTATTCCATGTCTGAGCAAGTACTGTTGCATTCGGAAAACCAACTCCTGCTACCGGTTGGTTAAAACTTCCGATCTGTGCAGGTCCGTCTACTTCTTTGGTAAGTTTCTTGCCTACAGACTCTACCTTATCCGTCTTTACATAGCCATGCAGTACAAGATTCGTCATCTCATCTACAGTTAACTGATCCAACACATCTTCCCACTGCTCATCATCATAATCCGCACCAAGTTTCAATCCCAATTCTGTCACTTTATCATCTTCATAAAGTATTAATTCATTCTTTGCGCCTGTCACAATCTCTTCATCCTCAGGATCTGCCCAGGCATCTGCCATCTCCTTTGTGTAGAGATTAAGTTCTTTGATGTTATCTGTCATCTCTCTTGCAGCCTTTACCTCTGCCGGGAAAGTACCTGCAAAGTCTGCACGTGTCAGGTATGTAATATCTGCACCAGAATCACTTCCGTCTAAAGATACTCCATCTGCCGCATCCTCACCGGTAAACTGATTCTCTACCGTGCTTCCTGTTACACTGTCTTCCGCATACCGGATATCTTCTGTTACCTGATATTCCGTTACTGCATCCTTCATATCAGCCACTTCGTGTGCATTAGACATTACTTTTATTTCATATGTACCGTTCTCCAACTCATATCCACTGAATCCATTCCCATTAGCATCATAACAGTCATAGGACGCCATATCTTCTGCATCAAAACTAAGTACCAGTTCTTCACTCTCGCCCGGCTCTAACATCTTAGTCTTCTCAAATGCCGCCAGATTAGAAGAAGATTTTTCAATTCCCCCTTTGGTATACGGAGGCGTATAGTATAATTCTACAACATCTTTTCCTGCCGTCTCTCCAACGTTCGTTACCCGTACGGTCACACTGATCCTAGAGTCTTTCTCAAGTGCCTCTCCTGCCTTTGGTACAGTATCTACAATCTCCCACTCAAAATCTGTATAAGATAATCCATATCCAAATGGATACTGTACGACTCCTTCATATCCATTTCCATATTCGTTGGATACATTCTCCCAATATCCTTCGGTGTCTGCTGTCTCATACCATTTGTACCCTACATAGATTCCTTCGGTATAATCCAGGTAAGCCACACCGTCATACAACGGACCGGTTCCTACATTTCCATTGGTCGTCTCGCCGTCTGCCGGATATAATCCGTCACCGTTCGTATACAACACAACTCCTGTCTCCCCGGAATTGGCATAGGTTGAAGAAGTCGTAAGATTATAGGCATAAGTATCTGTTGTCTTACCGGAAGGATTGATTTCACCTTTTAACACCTTAGGGACCGCAGTTGCAGCCTTGCTTCCTGTACCACCCACCAGCATACATGCATCAATTCCTGCTATGCGGTCAACACCTGCAAGTGACATTGCATTCGGTGAATTAACTACAACAATTACTTTATCAAAGTTCTCTCCTGCATATGTCAGAAGTTCTTCTTCCTCTGTACTCAGATCCAGATAGGTACGAGATTCATCTTCTATAATCTCTCCATCCTTCTCTGTCATCTTGTACTGTACTTTCGGACAGTCGCTGCTCTCTCCTGCGAATCTTCCGATAACTACCAGCGCTGTATCTGAATATTCCTTTGCATTCTCAAGTAATTCTTCAGAATAGTATGCTGTATTAGAAACAGAAGGCTCATACAATCTACAGGATTCGGATGCCCAACTATTCAAAGTGCCAACAGTATTAGAGGCATACGGTCTCTCATCCTGGAATTCCTGATACATCTTCGTTAATTCTGTATTGTAACTGATTCCCTGTTCTTTCAATGCTGCCAACAGGTCTGTCTCCAGTTCTGCCACACGTCCGGACCCAGATCCGCCCTGTACCCACTGGGTAGAAGACCATCCGAATACATTGACTTTATCCGTGTCTTCAGCCAGAGGAAGCACGTCATCCTCATTCTTAAGGAGAATGATTCCTTCTCCCTCTATCTGTTCTGCAACTTCTTCGCTGTGTGCGATTGCTTTTTCTGTGTTCTCTTCACTCTGTTCTACTCTTGTTCCAATTACCCATTGGTTAATCATATCTGCTTTTGCGATTGCCACGACGTTCACTACAAGCAGCGCAATGATTAGAATTGCAATGATCGGAAAGCAGATGATTCGTGATATTCTCTTGGATTTCATCGTTGTTTCTCCCTCGCCTTATTGTATTTTAAGCGGCCCGCTTTCTATGGTTCACACTTTATCATACTTTGAAATCGAGTGGGAGTTTTTTGCACGACTTGCAGTCTGAAATGCACAACTGGTAATCTGGGAATATGAAAGGAATGTGAATTGAATGTAGAAAAGTAGATTGTTGAAAAGTGTACGGCAAAACAGAAGACGATGGCTGGATCTAAGATAACGTTTCGGAAAATTTGACCTCAAAGTCAATATTGACTTAAAACAAGTCAAATATCTCTCTAGTTTAGGCTGCTTGAACGCGGTATTATAATACACGTAAACGGGATAACAAATCATTTAATAAATATGAAAAGGAGCGTTTAATTATGGCAACAGCAGTATTAAGAACCAACGTATATCGCAATGCAAACAAAAAGGAATTCCTTTGGAATAAGTTCATGAATCTATCCAAAGTAGAAAGAGCAAGTATCATCTGCGGATTACTCTCCATGAACGGTTCAGCCAACGTGTACCCACTTTACAAAGCATTGACAGAGTAATACGGGTACAAGCGATGGATGAAAATAATGGTCAAAGGATAAAAGAGTTCAAAAATCAGACATGTATCCTGCCTAAAAAGGAGCAATTCTATGAGCATAGCCTATTACGAATTAATCAAGGAAATCGGCAGTTCCGGTATCATTCTCTTCTATCACATCTCTCCAAAAAGCACATGCAACAATAATATTTCTCAGTGCCACCGTTTATTAATCAGACTGTAGGGTATACTAAGAACCTATTGGTGGGTATGCTGCTGCTTATTTCTTCCCGGGTGAAAAGTTGACAGATCTGGTATTCCAGGATCTTAAGATCAACGGGAAGAAG
>NZ_JBNPMC010000058.1:0-16826 GCF_050313795.1 Bariatricus sp. SGI.154 | reverse complement strand
TTTTTCGTTGTGTGCCCAAGAATCTTCACTCAATCCACAAGAAGCACTTTTGTTTTTTCTCCAATCTTAGCAGCGAGAGTTTGAAAATCCGCAGAGTCAGAACTGTTAGTAACCAGTGCATATACATCCTGCCAGTCACAGAACTGGAACAGGGAGTTGGTCTGGAACTTGGTATTGTCGGTCAGAATCACAGTCCGGTTACAGCATTCTATCACAGCCTGCTTCAATTCAGATTCTTCATAAGAAGCAGTAGAAGGTCCTGACAGGTTCCGGAATCCGTCGCTTCCGAGGAATGCAATGTCAACATAGAGCGATTTAAGAGCCTGAATTGCCCAGGAGCCAACGATTCCTTTGCTGCTGCCTCTGACACGCCCGCCAAGTGCGAATACCTGGTTGTTAGAATCGGACAAAAGATTCAGCGCCATGATGGAATTGGTGAATATGGTAAGGTCGTCTCTTAGCAGCAGAAGTTTCGCCAATGCATAGGTAGTGCTACCAGCGTCTAAGAGGATGACTCCTTTTTCCGGGATTAGTTCTAAAGCCTTGTTAGCAATCGCTGATTTGATATCCATATTTTCCATCTTTTTTAAAGCAACCGGACGTTCAATCAATTCATTCGAAGCCATGGCTCCGCCATAACTTTTCTGTGCAATTCCCTGCTCTTCAAGATAAATCAAGTCTTTACGGATTGTTTCAGTAGATACATTAAAATGTTTGGCAAGGGTACTGGCTTTGATGTTGCCATCACGTACCAGAAGCCTGGCAATCTCATTTCTTCTTTCAGCGGTTAATCTTTTTGCCATAGAGGATCTCCTTAGTGGGATTATTCTTATCTATTATGATAGCAGAATCAATAAAAAAAACAAGAGAAAACAACAAAAACCATAAATAAATTAAAAAAATCGCAATTAATTACAATTGAAATCGCAATAAAACACAATAAAAACTATTGACAACAACTAAACACAATTATATACTTGCGATAAGTTGTTAAATTAAATAAATATACTGTTGACATGAAGGAGGAAAAGATGAGATCAAAATTACAGATTGCATTGGATGATATTACTTTGGAGGGAGCATTAGAATTGCTTCATAAGGTACAAGATAGTATTGATATTATAGAAGTTGGAACCCCTTTTATGATGGAATATGGAATGGAGGCTGTACGCAGGATTAGAGCATGTTTCCCGGAATTAGAGATTTTGTGTGATGGCAAGATTATGGATGCCGGCGGCTATGAAGCAGATCTTGCTTATCAAGCGGGTGCTGACTATGCAACCGTGCTTGCGGTTACCGATGACCTGACAATCGCAGATGTAGTATCCACGGCAAAGAGAGCCGGCAAGAAAGTAATGGTAGATATGATCTGCGTATCCGACCTAAAGGAGAGAATTGCCCAAATAGAAGAAATGGGAGTGGATGTAATCTCTGTCCATACAGGTGTAGACCAACAGGCAGTGGGCAGAACCCCATTAGATGATCTGAAAGAGATGCGCTCCTGTGTAAAGCACACGGCTATCGCGGTGGCTGGCGGGGTGAATGTCCAGACGATTGATGATTACCTTGCGTATGAACCGGAGATTATTATTGTTGGCGGCGGTATTGCACATGCAGAAGACCCGGTTGCTGTTGCCAGAGAACTGGCAAGCCATATCGAAAATTATTATGCTGAGTCAGATGAAAAAATAAGCAGATAAAAAATAGGAGATAGATAATTATGAGTGTAAAAAAGAATACGGCAGAGATTTTAAAGGAATTGACGAATAATCTTCAATATGTAAATGATGAACAGTTAGATAGATTTGTAGATATTATCTTGGAAGCGAACCATATCTTCACAGCAGGGGCAGGACGAAGCGGAGTAGCGATTCGGGCATTTACCAATCGTATGATGCATCTGGGATTGTCTGTCAGCAGTGTGGGAGAGATATCCAATCCGCACACACAGCCGGGAGATTTGCTGATTGTAGGGTCAGGTTCCGGAGAGACAGAGAGCCTGGTTGCTATGTCCAGGAAAGCGAAGAAGAATGGTGTGAAGATTGCTTTGATCACCATGGATAATGCGTCTACAATCGCGCAGATGGCAGATGTGGTCGTAGTACTTCCGGGTGTATCGCCCAAACTTAAGAATGCAGGAATGAATCTTACATCGATTCAGCCGATGGGATCCGCATTTGAGCAGATCACGTTTTTGACTTATGATGGGATGATTCTGGAACTGATGGAACGGATGAATGAGACTTCTGAGACGATGTTCTTAAGGCATGCTGATCTTGAATAAATTTCCTTATAAAAATTATTGATAAAAAAGAATCGGAAATATTCTGGTTCTTTTTTATTTTGGTATTGCATTATACCCCGTTGGGGTATATAATGTGCTGGAAAGGGAAAATGCAATAATATAGATATTCATGAACTTATGATACCCAGTATGTAATCTACATAGTGGGAAATGATGATAAGGAAGATTTATTTGCTAAGAAAAGACGACAGGAGGGATTGTGAATGGAGCAATATACTGTAACGGGTATGAGTTGTGCGGCATGCAGTGCCCGTGTGGAGAAGGCTGTTTCAAAAGTGCCGGGAGTAACTTCGTGTTCAGTAAGTCTTTTGACGAATTCCATGGGAGTAGAAGGAAGCGCACAGGCTTCGGAGATTATTGCAGCTGTGGAAGCGGCAGGTTATGGAGCGTCACAGAAGACCGCCGGAACGCAGGGGAAGACCGCGGCGAAGGCAGCAGATGAAGACTTCTTAAAGGATAAGGAGACGCCGGTCTTAAAGAGGAGATTGATTGTCTCTCTATGTTTCCTGATTCCTCTGATGTATTTTTCCATGGGACATATGATGTGGAACTGGCCGGTTCCAAAGATTCTGGAAGGCAATCATGTGGCGATGGGATTGATACAGTTATTATTCACAACGGCAGTTATGATTATCAATCAGAAGTTTTTCATCAGCGGTTTTAAAAGTCTGTGGCATCGTTCGCCGAATATGGACACCCTGGTGGCGCTTGGAGCGGGGGCATCCTATGTATACAGCACATATGCTTTATTTGCCATGACGGATGCGCAGATGCGGATGGATATGGATGCAGTTATGTCTTATATGCATGAATTCTATTTTGAATCTGCAGCCATGATACTGACGCTGATTACCGTCGGCAAGATGCTGGAGGCGCGTTCGAAGGGAAAGACAACGGATGCCCTAAAGAGTTTGATGAAACTTGCACCGAAGACGGCGGTTGTAGTAAGGGGCGGTAAAGAACAGGAGGTGCCGGTCGATCAGGTACGAGGCGGTGATATATTCGTAGTAAGACCCGGGGAAAATATACCTGTGGACGGTATTGTCCTGGAAGGAACCAGTGCGGTAAATGAATCTGCCCTGACGGGAGAAAGCATTCCGGTAGATAAAGAGGCAGGGGATCAGGTGTCAGCGGCTACCCTGAATCAATCCGGTTTCCTAAGATGTGAGGCGACCAGGGTTGGAGAAGATACAACACTTTCACAGATCATCCAGATGGTCAGCGATGCGGCGGCTACAAAAGCACCGATTGCCAAGATTGCAGATAGAGTATCGGGAGTATTCGTGCCGGCGGTAATTACGATAGCAGCGATTACGATTATTGTGTGGCTTCTTGCAGGTCAGAGCGTAGGATTCGCATTGGCACGAGGAATCTCTGTGCTGGTCATCAGTTGTCCGTGCGCGCTTGGTCTTGCTACGCCGGTTGCTATTATGGTTGGCAACGGGATGGGCGCCAAGAATGGAATTATGTTTAAAACAGCAGTTTCGCTGGAAGAGACTGGAAAGATGCAGATGGTTGCCCTGGATAAGACCGGAACGATTACAAGCGGCGAGCCGAAGGTAACCGATATGATACCAGAAGACGGCGTGTCGGAGGAAGAATTGCTTAAGATGGCTTATGTATTGGAAAAGAAGAGTGAGCATCCACTTGCGAGAGCGATTCTTGCATTAGCAGAGGAAAGAGGACTTAGCGGAAAGGATTGCCCTAAGATTCAGGAAGGCGCTCATGGCGGCAACTATGGCGTAGATGGAACAGAGGTTACAGATTTCCAGGCGGTACCTGGGAATGGACTGTCCGGCAATTGGGGAGAAGACCGGTTGACTGGCGGCAATCTTAAATTCATCAGTGAAAATGCACTTGTGTCAGTCACGATGAAAAAGAAAGCGGAATTACTTGCAGAAGAAGGAAAGACACCACTGTTCTTCGGAAAGAATGGCAAACTGATTGGAATCATTGCAGTTGCTGATGTCATCAAGGAGGATAGCCCGCAGGCAGTAAAAGAATTGCAGAATATGGGAATCCATGTGGTGATGCTGACAGGAGATCATGAGCGTACGGCGAAAGCCATCGGAAAACAGGCAGGAGTAGATGAAGTAATCGCAGGAGTTCTTCCAGATGGAAAGGAAAATGTCATTCGCAAACTGAAGAATAAAGGAAAGGTTGCAATGGTGGGGGATGGTATCAACGATGCTCCGGCGCTTACGAGAGCCGATATCGGTATCGCCATTGGAGCCGGGACGGACATTGCCATTGATGCTGCGGATGTAGTTTTAATGAAGAGTCGATTAAGTGATGTGCCGGCCGCCATTCGGTTAAGCAGAGCGACACTTCGGAACATCCATGAGAACCTGTTTTGGGCATTCTTCTATAATGTAATTGGTATTCCATTGGCAGCAGGAATATGGTATCCTTTACTTGGATGGAAACTGAATCCGATGTTTGGCGCCGCAGCCATGAGTCTGTCAAGTTTCTGTGTGGTAACGAACGCATTGAGATTAAATTGGTTCAAGATGCATGATGCATCTAAGGATAAAAAACATAAGAAAAAGATTGTCATGTTAGAGAAAGAAAAAGATCAAAAGGAGGAAACAACAATGACAAAGACAATGAAAATTGAAGGAATGATGTGTGGGCACTGTGAGGCAAGAGTGAAGAAGTGCTTAGAGGCACTTGAGCAGGTAGACGAGGCGGTTGTAAGTCATGAGGCAGGAACTGCGGTAGTGACACTTGGTGCAGAACTTGCAGATGATGTACTGAAGAAGACGGTAGAGGATCAGGATTATAAGGTGCTTGGAATTGAGTAGGAAGATGCCTGAGGCGTGCTTTTAATTAGGTGTTTTTCGATTGGAGCGATGGAAGAGAATCTGTGAAATGTTTTGCAGGTTCTCTTTTTCTATGGTAAAATATATTTTTATACGGAGGAGGAATGGAGATGGATTTTATAGTAGCTACCACAGAGCATTTAGATAGAATGTGTGAGATCACAGACCAGGCAAAGAGACAACTTCGGAATCTGGGACTGGATCAATGGCAGAGGGGCTATCCGAGCAGAGAAGTATGGACGCAGGATGCAGAAGATGGATGTTCCTACCTTGCAGTAGAAGAAGGGGAAATATTGGGGGTCTTCGCATTCCAAACGACTCCGGATCCTTCTTATGCAGTGATTGACGGAGAATGGCTGACAGATGGCGAATATGCGTCTATGCATAGGGTATGCGTATCTGATGATTGTAAAGGAAAAGGCGTGGCAGGAAAGATGTTCGCCTATGGATTCGAGATGGCAAGAAAGGCAGGATTTTGCTCTGTGCGGATTGATACGCATCCGGGGAATCTTCCGATGCAGAGAGCGCTTGCGAAGGCAGGATTTGTTGCCTGTGGAGAGATAAGGCTGGTCGGGGGATGTGAAGATGGGGATCTTAGAATAGGTTTTGAAAAGATGTTATGTTCATGCATAGGCAGGTAGAGAGGTGAGAATATGAGAGTTTCAACAAAGGGACGGTATGCCTTAAGAATTATGATTGACTTGGCGGAGAATGATAACGGGGGATATATCCGTCTGAAGGATATCTCGGAGAGACAGGATATTACGTTGAAATATCTGGAGCAGATTATGCCGCTTCTTACGAGAGCGGGTTATGTAAGAAGTTATAGGGGAAATAACGGCGGTTATATGCTGGCACATAAGCCGGAAGAATATACGATTGGGGAGATACTAAGAACGACGGAAGGAAGCATGGCTCCGATCCCATGTATTGAAGATAGTCCGAATCGCTGTCCGCGAAGTAATCAGTGTGCAACGCTATCCTTCTGGGAAGGTCTTTGGAAGACAATTAACGAGTATATGGATGGATTTACTCTGGCAGATCTGATGAAGGATGGACAGGGCAAAGAATTGGAGAGATAGCAATATGGGAGATTGCATTACAAGAGAAAAAGCATTTGAGTTGTTGAAAAAGTATAATAAGGAGCAATTCCACATTCAGCATGCGCTGACGGTAGAAGGTGTTATGAAATGGTATGCGAATAAACTGGGATATGGTGAAGATGCACAGTACTGGGGAATCGTGGGATTGCTGCATGATATAGATTTTGAGCAGTATCCGAATGAACACTGTATCAAAGCGCCGGAACTTCTCCGAGAGGCTGGTGTAGGTGAAGATATCATCCATGCAGTGTGCAGTCATGGATATGCATTGACAGTAGATGTTAAGCCAGAGCATGAGATGGAGAAGGTGCTATATGCGGTAGATGAATTGACAGGATTGATCGGAGCGGCGGCATTGATGCGTCCGTCTAAGAGCGTGCAGGATATGGAAGTAAAGTCTGTAAAGAAAAAGTATAAGAGCGCTAATTTTGCAGCGGGATGCTCACGGGAAGTCATTGAGCGTGGCGCAGATATGCTGGGATATGAATTGAGTGAATTGATTCAGAAGACAATCTTTGCGATGCGTTCGTGTGAGGCAGAAGTACAGGAAATTTTGCAGCAAGAGATGGCATAGAAGATAACAGTACATATAAGGCCGGCGTAAGCCGGCTTTAAATTTTCTATAACAGGACTGGTTAAAAAATCTTAAAATGTAGTTGACAAATATGAGAAGTAGGAATATAATTCCATTAAACCTAGTAAATAGATAGGAAAAGTAAAAAGATGCATTACAGCATTAGCAGGCAATGAAGTTATTATCCATATATGAAAAGGATTAGAAAAAAGAATTAGAAATAAGAAAGGCAGGAAATTAAACATGGCAAATATTTATAAGGGAACATTAGGATTGATCGGAAACACACCACTTGTTGAGATTACGAATGTTGAGAAAGAATTAGGGCTGGAAGCAACCGTATTGGTAAAACTGGAGTATTTTAATCCGGCAGGGAGCGTCAAAGACAGGGTTGCAAAAGCGATGATCGATGACGCGGAGGAAAAGGGACTCTTAAAAGAAGGTTCCGTTATCATCGAGCCAACCTCCGGTAATACAGGAATCGGCCTTGCAGCGATCGCAGCGGTGAAGGGATACCGGATCATCCTGACCATGCCTGAGACTATGAGTGTTGAGAGAAGGAATATCCTGAAAGCGTACGGTGCAGAGATCGTACTGACAGAAGGCGCGAAAGGGATGACGGGAGCGATCGCGAAAGCAGAAGAACTTGCGAAAGAGATTCCGAACAGTTTCATCCCAGGGCAGTTCGTGAATCCGGCGAATCCGGCCATCCATAAGAGAACAACCGGACCGGAGATCTGGAAGGATACAGATGGAAAGATAGATATCTTTGTTGCAGGTGTTGGTACCGGCGGAACGCTTACCGGTGCAGGCGAGTATCTGAAGTCTCAGAATCCGGAAGTGAAGATTGTGGCAGTAGAGCCGGCAAGTTCTCCGGTATTGTCAGAAGGAAAAGGTGGTCCTCATAAGATTCAGGGAATCGGTGCAGGATTCGTACCGGAGGTGCTGAATACATCAATCTATGATGAGATTATTAAGATTGAGAATGAGGATGCATTTGTATATGGCAAACTTCTGGCAAAGCATGAGGGTGTTCTGGTTGGAATCTCTTCAGGGGCTGCACTTTCGGCAGCGATTCAGTTGGCAAAACGCCCGGAGAATAAGGGAAAGACAATCGTAGCTTTATTGCCTGATACCGGAGACAGATATTATTCCACACCATTATTTGCTGAATAAACCAACTATATATGTGAAAAAATAGAAAGGAAGAGGTGGCGTACCATGGGAGAGAAAATTACAAGAGAAAATAGAAAGTTTAAATTCGAAACATTACAGTTACACGTAGGACAGGAGACTCCGGATCCGGTTACGGATGCAAGAGCAGTACCAATCTATCAGACGTCTTCTTATGTGTTCCGTAATAGTGATCATGCAGCTGCGCGTTTTGGGCTGGCAGATGCAGGAAATATTTATGGACGACTGACCAATCCTACTGAGGATGTGTTTGAGAAGAGGATTGCAGCATTGGAGGGCGGTGTGGCAGCACTTGCAGTAGCATCAGGAGCAGCGGCTATCTCTTATACCATCGAGAATCTGGCTCAGAATGGAGATCATATTGTATCGGCGAAGAATATTTACGGTGGCTCTTATAATCTGTTGGCACATACTCTGCCTCAGTATGGGATTGCTACTACATTCGTAGATATCTTCGATTATGATGCAGTGGAAGCGGCAATCCAGGAGAACACAAAGGCAGTATTTATCGAGACTTTAGGCAATCCGAATTCTGATGTGGTGGATATTGAGAAAGTTGCCGAGATTGCACATGCACATAAGATCCCATTGGTAATTGATAATACATTTGCAACACCTTATCTGGTTCGCCCGATTGAATACGGTGCAGATATCGTGGTACACTCTGCAACGAAGTTCATCGGTGGACACGGAACAACTATCGGCGGCGTGATCGTTGACAGCGGCAAATTCGACTGGGAGGCATCCGGGAAGTTCCCGTCACTGACGGAGCCGAATCCAAGTTATCACGGCATCAGTTTTACAAAAGCAGTAGGAGCCGCGGCATTCGTAACGAAGATCCGGGCAATCCTGTTAAGGGATACGGGAGCGACGCTTTCTCCATTCCATGCGTTCTTCTTCCTGCAGGGACTTGAGACTTTATCTCTGCGTGTAGAACGGCATGTTGAGAATGCACTGCGTGTCGTAGAATATCTGAACAATCATCCGCAGGTGGAGGCGGTTCATCATCCGTCCGTAACAGAGGATGAGAGCCAGAAAGAATTATATGCAAAATATTTCCCGAATGGCGGAGGTTCCATCTTTACATTCGAGATTAAGGGTGATGCACAGAAAGCGAAAGACTTTATCGATAATCTGGAGTTATTCTCACTGCTTGCGAATGTGGCGGATGTGAAGTCTCTGGTAATTCATCCGGCAACAACCACTCACAGCCAGTGCACAGAAGAAGAATTGCTGGATCAGGGAATTAAGCCGAATACCATCCGTCTGTCTATCGGAACAGAGAATATTGATGATATTATTCAGGATCTGGATGAGGCATTTAAAGCCGTTGAATAATGGCAAGAATGATAAGAGTGGAGGTAGTGTATGAAATTCTCGAAAAAAAGCAGGTATGGAATGATTGCGCTGATAGACTTGGCAGTGAATTCAAAGTCCAGCCATGTGGCATTGAATAGTATTGCCGAGCAAAATGGAATATCTCCACAATATCTGGAACAGATCTTTGCCGCGTTAAGACGGGCAGGAATCGTTAAGAGTGTCAAGGGACCGCAAGGAGGATATCTTTTAAACCATGCAGCAGGTGAAATTACGGTATCGGAGATTCTGGAAGCCCTGGAGGGAGACTATCGGTTCGAAAGCGAGCAGGCATCGGAAGACAGCAAAAATGTCGGGATATCGGCGGCGATTCAGAAGTTGGTGATTGACCGGGTGAACCAGGAATTGGAGAATATATTGATGAATCTGACATTGGCGGATCTTGAGAAAGAATATCTGGATCATGAGGCATATGGTCAGGATATGTATTATATTTAAGTATAGAGGGGACGGGGGATTTTTCAAATTCTCCCGTCTCTTTTATGCTTTTATATAAAATGGTAGGAGGATGGACTTTTATCTAATCTGCAATAAAATGAAAGTATTTTCTTGGAAAATTCAAGGCACATATGCGCTTGATGATACCCCAGGAATTGGATATAATAATTGTGTAAAGAGATAATTCTTGTTTAAAGGAGGAGCTTATGGCTTTAACCGATTATACCAAAGCATGCAAGTTAGGGAAAAAAGAATACCAGTACCGGATGCTTCACGGACTTACGCCAACTTTGGAGGTATTAGATGATATTATTCCGACAAAGGGAACTTTTTCAGAAGTGCCTTTAGGATTGGTTCAGATTCCGATCGATCAGATCGTGGGGACTAAGACTGGTGGAAGAAGCAATGCATTTGCGGCGAATTTTATGCCGATATTAAGAGAGAATACGGAGTTTGCGCAGAAATGGGCTCAGCTTAGCACCAGCCATATAAAAGAAGGAATCCGCGAGCCGATCAAGGCTTATGAATATATGAATAAATTTTACGTTCAGGAGGGGAATAAGCGTGTCAGCGTTATGAAGTATTTTGGCGTTGTATCCGTTCCTGGAACAGTGACCCGTATTATCCCAAAACGAACGGATGAGAAAGAGAATAAGATATATTATGAATTCCTGGATTTCTATGAGTTGTCAAAGATTAATTATATCTGGTTTTCGCAGGAAGGCAGTTTTGAAAAATTACAGGAGGCTGTAGGAAAAGGTCCGCAGGAAATGTGGACAGAAGATGAACGTCTGAGTTTTAGTTCGATCTATACAAGATTCAAGGCGGAATACACAGCAAAGGATAAGGAAAAACTATCTATTACAGTAGGAGATGCTTTCCTTTCGTTTATTACACTATATGGATATGAGGAGATTAGTGAGAAGACAACAACAGAATTAAAGGAATTGATTACGAAGTCGTGGGAGGAGTTCAAACTTCTGGGAGAAGGAGAAGAGGTAGAACTTAAGATGGATCCAAGTAATGAGAAGAAGCCGCTTCTTAGCCGCCTCCTGCCTTCCGGAAGCCCGAAACTTAAGGTTGCATTCATCTATGAGAAGACGCCAAGTTCATCTGCATGGACGTATGCTCATGAATTAGGAAGACTGCATCTGGATCAGACATTCCCGGATGAAGTAAGTACAGTATATTATGATAATGTTACTCTGGATAATATTGAGGCGTGTATTACGGAGGCTATTGAGAATGGCTGCAACATTATATTTACTACAACGCCTACATTTGTTCAGGCAAGTGTGAAGGCGGCGATTGCGAATCCGGAGATTCGGATATTGAATTGTTCTGTAAATACTTCTCATCGTTATATAAGGACTTATTATGCACGTATGCATGAAGCGAAGTTTCTGATGGGAGCAATTGCCGGTGCGATGGCAGAGAATAATCGTTTGGCATATATTGCAGATTATCCGATCTATGGATCAATTGCGAATATCAATGCATTTGCGTTGGGCGCAAAGATGATCAATCCGAGAGCGGAAGTGTATCTGGAATGGACAGCAAGAAAGGATTGCAATGTTGTAGAGAATGTTAGACACAGCCAGGCGGTTTGTATCTCTGGAAAAGATATGGTAATCCCGGAAGATGCATCACGTAATTTTGGAATCTATCGTCTGGATGGGGAAGTAGTCAGAAGCCTTGCTATGCCGTTGTGGCATTGGGGTAAGTTCTATGAGCAGTTGATACGTACAATTATGGATGGCACCTGGAAGTATGATGATGATCCGTCTTCTAATAAAGCGATTAATTATTGGTGGGGAATGTCTGCAGGCGTGGTTGACGTTATCTGTTCTCAGAATCTGCCGATTGGAACTAAGAGGCTGGTAGAACTTTTGAAAGATACAATCAGCACAGGCAAATTCAATCCATTTTCAGGAGTACTTTATTCTCAGAATGGCATGATTCAGAGTGATCCGGGAAGAAGCCTCTCTCCGGAAGAGATTGTTACGATGGATTGGCTGGCTGAGAATGTAATTGGAAGCATTCCAAAAGAAGATGAGTTGAACGAACAGTCGAAGCCCGTTGTATGGCAACAGGGAATAGATAAGAAGAAGGGTTAAATGGATCTATGAAAATACTTGCGATTGCAGATGAAGAGTCCGGTTATCTGTGGGATCATTTTGATAAGAGTAAGCTTAAGGGAATAGACTTGATCATCTCCTGCGGCGATTTAGATCCAAGATATCTTTCTTTTCTGGCAACATTTACATCAGTACCTATCCTATATGTGCATGGCAATCATGATGATAAGTATAAGCAGATACATCCGGATGGATGTATCTGTATTGAAGATAAGATATATGTGCATCAGGGAGTCAGGATTCTGGGACTTGGAGGATCTATGCGTTATTGTGGCGGCGATCATCAGTATACAGAATGGGAGATGAAGACAAGAGTCAGGAAACTTTGGTTTCAGTTACTGAGGCACAGAGGGTTCGATATTCTGGTTACCCATGCTCCGGCATATCAGTTGAATGATGGGATGAATCTGCCACATCAGGGATTCAAGGTGTTTCTTTCATTGCTTGAGAAGTACCGGCCAAGGTTCTTTTTGCATGGACATGTTCATATGTCGTATGGAAGAAAGCATAAGAGGTATGATAAATATCAGGATACGCATGTGATCAATGCATTTGAAAGATGTGTGTTCGATTATGAAGATGAAAATATCAGAGAGCATATATAGGGGACGTAGTAAAGTGCAACTTTACTACGTCCCAAGTTAACAAAAGGGGTGTACCTACTTAAGTTCCTCAAGCATCTCCCGCACCGTTTTATGGCTGCAGGGATGGTGTTTATAAGGTGCAATCTCATGAAGTGGCTTCAGTACAAAGTCACGTTTCTGTACCTCTACATGAGGAATACAAAAGTCTTCTTCGTGTAGAATCAGATCATCATAGAATATGATATCCAGATCCAGAGTTCTTGGACCCCAGTGGATGATGCGTTCACGTCCAGCTTCTTTTTCGATTCGATGAAGTTCTTCAAGCAGTTCTCGTGGCGGCAGTAATGTGCGAAGTTCCAGGCAGGCGTTCAGGAAATCATCCTGATCGGTGACGCCGTAAGGAGGTGTCACAAGGAACGAGGAGACTTTGGTTACTTTGCAGCAGGGAGTCTCGTCCAGGGACTTTACAGCCTGATTCAGATACTGCTCTTTATCGCCTATATTAGAGCCGAGTGCGATATAGGCTGTATGCCAGCCACGTTCGATCTCAACAGAGACGGTCTCCAGGGGAAGGCCAACAGGTGCCCATGGTTTTTTTATCTCTAACTGTATCTTTTCTAGTCCTGGTGTCTGTAGAAGTAATGTTTCCGCCAGGCTTTCTGCGATACGTTCAAGAAGTTTGTACGTATGCTCTTTTAAGAAATGATCAATAAACTGGCTGACTTCTCCGTAATGGATGGAAGCGGTCAGATCGTCTGTCTTCCCGGCTGTCCGCGTGTCGGTATAGAGGGTTGCCGAGACGATAAATTTCTGTCCCAGTACATTTTCTTCAGGGAAAACGCCATGATTAGCGAAGACTTCTAAATTCTGTATCTTAATTTTATCCATAATATCTTTCCTTTGTATTTGAAAATATTATATAGTAGAACATTCTTATGTATTTAATCAAAGTAAATACATGTTTTGCTTTATATAGATGCGACTGTATGCTCTCGTAGGATTGCTTCCATCATATCAATTGCCCGGCGGTTTGCCTTGACATCATGAACTCTGACAAAAGAGCATCCGTTCATCATGCCGTAGACTGTAGTTGCGAGTGTCCCTTCTTCGCGCTGGTCGGAAGGAAGATCAAGAGTCAGTCCGATGACAGATTTACGGGAGGTTCCAAGAAGAATTGGATACCCCAGTTCCTGCATCCTGCCGACTTCACGGATAATCTCCAGATTCATCTCATAATTCTTGCCGAATCCTACGCCTGGATCAAGGATGATCTTCTCGTCTTTGATTCCGGCTTCTTTGGCAATGCGGATACATCCACGCATATCATCCATGAAATCTGCAAGAAAATCCTGATAAATCGCTTCGTTACGGTTATGCATCAGGCAGCAGGTCGCATCATGTTTTGCGATTAGAGATGCCATACGATCATCGTATTTTAATCCCCAGATATCGTTGACAAGATCTGCACCTGCCTGAAGTGCAGCCTCGGCTACGGAACTTTTGTAGGTATCAATGGATACCGGGATATCGAATTCCTGTTTTAATTTTTCAATGACAGGTACGACACGCAGGGTCTCTTCTTCATCGGTAATCTGCACATGTCCGGGTCTTGTGGACTCGCCGCCTACGTCCAGGATATCAGCGCCGTCAGCAACCATTTCCTCAGCATGAGCCAGGGCCGCGTCCAGATTCTGGAATCTGCCGCCATCTGAGAAAGAATCCGGTGTTACATTCAGGATTCCCATAATATAAGTGTGTTTCTGTGTGTCGAATTCTTTTTTGCCAATTATCATATTCTAATCTCCATATTCTTTTTTTCAGTGCTCCAGTTACAGTCCGTTTCTGCCGGACAGGCGAAACAGGAGCGGGAGGCTTTGTCGCTTTCATACAACAGTGCTTCCAGCGGTTGGGCGCTCTTGCGAAGTCTCCGGTGTCCGCGGATTGCCGTAAGAATCTGTTCATTTTCATCCGAAGTAAACATAAGCTCCTTCGGTAGATCAGCAAGTATCTGTTCGGCAATATCGGCACTTGCAAGTTCATGTGGGATTCCCGACTCATATTGCCTGCCTTTCCCGATGTCATGCAGAATTGCCGCTGCATAGATGACTTCTTTGGAAATTCCCAGTCCTCTTTCCAGGTTCAGAATGTAAGCGATTCTGGCTACATCCAGCAGATGATTCATCTGATGGCAGCAGAAGATGCGTTCGCGTTCCAGTTCCTGCAGCCTCTGGTAAGAAGAAAGGTACAGGGGATGTTTGCAGATATAGGAAATTCTTAACATCGTGTTCTCCATTTGATTCATTATCTCCCCAGCATCCGGAAGAAACGTTCTTCCAGCGCAGGATTCGTCTCGAACTCACCCCGGCGCGCAACGGTTACCGTCTGGCTTCCTGGTTTCTTGATTCCGCGCATGGTCATACACATATGTTCTGCCTCAACCATGACCATGACACCTTTGGGCTGCATATGCGTCATAAGTGCATCCGCAATCTGTCCGGTTAATTGTTCCTGTAATTGCAGTCGTCTTGCAAATACTTCTACTGTGCGGGCAAGTTTGCTTAAGCCTACAACTTTTCCGTCAGGAATGTAGGCAATATGTACCTTCCCGTAAAATGGCAGCATATGATGTTCGCAAGTAGAATAGAAGGTGATGTCTTTTTCAATTACCATCTCACTGCTGTCTACATGGAATACTTTGCTTAGGTGTGTGGCAGCATCTTCTTTCATGCCACTGTATATCTCTTCATACATTCGTGCAATCCGGTCAGGAGTCTCTATCAGACCCTCGCGGGTTACGTCTTCCCCCATGCCTTCTAACAGAAGACGGACGGCTTGTTTGATTTTTTCTTGATCTATCATAATTCTATATCCTTTTCTATGTATCTGTTTTATAAATGCGATACTTATTTTAGCATTTGCTGACGGTTTCCATAATCTGTCCCAGGTAGGAGAGAGAGCCGAACGAAAGAATAATATCTTCGCTGCCTGCTTCTGATAATGCATGATGCACGGCTCCTTGAATACTCTGTTCTGACTGTACCGGCACATCTCCCGGACAGTAGTGCTGCATGACTCGAGTCAATTCCTCTGCCGGAAGTGTCCGGTTTTCATCCGGAAGGTTCACGGTATACACGGACTTAGCTAGCGGTGCCATAATGGCAGCAATCTTTTCGTATTCTTTGTCTCGAAAAACACCCATGATAAATATGAGCCGTTTCCCTGGAAAATATGTTTCAACAGATTCTCTGAGTCTTCTGGCCGCATCTTCATTGTGCGCACCGTCGATGAAGAAGAGCGGCTTTTTCATCAGGCAGGTGAACCGGCCGGGCCATGCCGTTTTCTCCAAGCCTAAGCGGATAGATTCCTGAGACAGCGGATATCCAAGTGTGGGAAGAATTCGCATAATCTCAAGTGCAAGCACTGCGTTATCTAGTTGATACCGCCCGGCAAGAGGACAGTGGAATTTCTCGTAATCTTTATAAGAAATAGTCTGTCCCGCAAAACCTTCCTGAGAGACCGTCGCGTACTGTTTATCTGCAACAAAGAGAGGACAAGACAGGCGTTTGGCACGGTCCTTCAATACCTGCATAACCTCCGGCTGCTGCGTTGTAGTGATCACCGTACATCCGGGCTTGATAATTCCGGATTTCGTCTGTGCAATCTCCTCCAAAGTATTGCCGAGAATTCCAAGGTGATCACGGCTGATTGATGTAAATACTGCGCATACAGTATTCTCTATGATATTCGTAGCGTCCAGTTCCCCACCGAGTCCACACTCAAGGACGACGATATCACAGTTCGTTTCTCTGAAATATAAAAAGGCTATTGCTGTTTCCACTTCAAATACAGTCGGGCTTGGCTTTCCGGCTGCCTCCATGCGCGCAATAGCTTTCTGAACAATCTCTGTCAGTCTGGCAAACGCATCTTCCGGGATCCATTCTCCATCCACCTGAATGCGTTCCAGATAGGAAACCACTGTTGGCGATACGTATCGTCCGGTTCGGTATCCTGCCTCGCTTAATATGGTAGAAGTGTATGCAAGTACAGATCCCTTTCCGTTCGTGCCGGCAATATGTATGAACTTAAGACTTTCCTGAGGATTCCCAAGTTCGCACAACAGCGCCCGAATCGTATCCAAACCAAGTACACTTCCGTATTTCGACACTTTGTCCAAATATACCCTTGCTTCTTTATAGGTCACGTTCTTCGTTTCCTTTCTTTATTTTATTTTCACTGTTGTCAATCATAACACTAAAATGGGTTTACTACAAGGGGAAGTGGGGGAATTAAT